>JAUIMA010000655.1 GCA_030432675.1 Candidatus Hydrogenedentota bacterium
GGAGGTAACCCCAGTTGTTGTCCCAATAGGTGCGGATGACCCCGGGCACACCGGCTTTGTCGGGGTAGCGGCCACTCAAGAGGGAGGCGCGGGTGGGCGAGCAGACCGGGCAATTGGCGTAAAACTGGTCAAAACGGATGCCCGCATCCATGAGGGCATCGATGTGGGGCGTCCGCATGTCTTTTGCGCCGTGGCTCGCCAAATCGCCATTGCCGAGGTCATCCACCATGATGAGGAGGATGTTGGGTGCTTTCTGCCGCACATGGGCGGGACGTGCCCGGACTGAGGTGGCGGCGGTGAGGCAGGTGGCCGTGGCCGCACGCAGAAAATTGCGGCGGGAAAGGGTGGGGCGTGATGAGTGCATGGGGTCTTCCTCTCTCCGGTTTACTTGTAACCCTGCGGATGGGTGGGGCATCCTACAGCGGTACCATGTTGGGGGCAGACGCCCCGAAAAATCAAGGGGCCGGTGGGGGCATGAACCGGCCAGACAGGAAGTATGAACGATGGGTCGATTGAATCTTATTGTATGGGTCGTTGTGCTGGGTGCCGTGCTGGCTTCAGCGCCGACTCAGGCGGCGCCGAAAAACGTCGTGTTATATGTGACCGATGACCAGGGAAGCACCGATGCCGGGTGTTACGGAAACCCCGTGATAAAGACACCGGGACTCGACACGCTGGCCGAGGCGGGCACCCGATTTACCCATGGTTTCTGCACGACGCCCTCGTGCAGTGCGAGTCGTTCGGTGATTCTTACGGGCTTGCACAATCACGCCAACGGCCAGTATGGCCACGCCCATAGCTACCACCATTTCACGACCTTCGACACGGTGAAGAGCCTGCCCAATCGCCTGCGTGAAGGGGGCTATCGGACGGCCTCTTTCGGCAAATACCACGTGGCACCCCGGGCCCAATACGACTTCGAATTCTGGGGGAAAGATTTCATGGAGGGCAAGGGCAACACGCCGAGCGCGCTCGCGGCCGGTGCCGACGCCTTTATTCGCGCGGACGATGAGCGGCCCTTCTTCCTCTACTTCTGCACCCAGGAACCCCACCGTCCCTTTAAGCGGGAGGAAGCCGCGGCGGTGCACCCGAAGGATGTCCTCGTGCCCTCCTTCCTGCCGGACAATGCCGCGACGCGCCAGGACCTGGCCGAATACTACAGTTCCGTGGAGCAGGCGGACTCGGGCCTGGTGGCCCTGATTGAAACGCTGAAAGATACGGGGCACTGGGACGACACCCTGATTATCTATATCTCGGACAACGGCATCGCCTTTCCCGGTGCGAAGACCAATTGTTATGAGCCGGGGCTCCGCCTGCCCTGCGTGGTGCGGAATCCTGAGGTGGCGCAGCAGGGGGTGGTGACCAATGCCATGGTGACCTGGGCCGATATTACGCCGACGATTCTGGATTACACCGGGCTCTTGCCGGCGGATGCCGCATTTCACGGGCGGTCCTTTCTCTCTGTGCTGGACCAGCCCGCGCCGGAAGGGTGGGACCGTATTTTCGCGAGTCATACCTTCCACGAAATCACCATGTATTACCCCATGCGCGTGGTCCGGGACCGACAGTATAAGCTGATCTGGAACTTGGCCCATGGTCTGTCTTTTCCGTTTGCCTCGGATCTCTGGGCCTCGGAGACGTGGCAGCATCTGGTGATTACGGATGCGACCCACTTTGCGAAACGCCCCATCGAGACCTATCTGCACCGTCCCGAATTTGAGTTGTATGATCTGGATGTGGACCCGGATGAGGTGAAGAACCTGGCCGAAGACCCCGCCTACGCGGAATTGCTCGCTGAAATGCAGGGGCGGATGAAAGCGCAGCAGGAACGGACCAACGACCCGTGGATCCTCAAGTGGGAACACGAGTGAACAGGGCGTGCATAGCGTTGGTCGGCATGCTCCTTTTCGCGGGGGGATGTAAGGCCCCGGTAGCGCCAGCGCGCGCTCCCAACGTGGTACTCATCGTCATGGATACCTTGCGGGCCGACCGTCTTGATGCCACGCGGAACGGGAAGACGGTCATGCCTTTCTTGTCCCGCATGGCCGCATCAGGCACGGCCTACCACCATGCTATCAGCCCCAGCAGTTGGACCAAGCCGACGATGGCGTCCCTTTTTACGGGACTCCCGCCCCAGGCCCATGGGGTCATCTACAGTGCGCGCCAGGAAGACCCGGCGCACCCTACCAGTGACCGCTTGTCCGAAGCGCACGTCACCCTGGCGGAGCAGTTGCAGGCGCGGGGCTATCGCACGTGGGGTTATCAGACGAATGCGAACCTGACGGCGGCCCTCGGTTTTGCCCAGGGCTTCGTCGCGGGTGACTATCACTTTGCGAACGGCGCACCGGCCCGTCAGGTGACGGACCAGGCCCTCGAGGCCGCTGCCGAGCTTTCCGAGCCCTTCTTTCTTTATGCCCACTATATGGAGCCTCATGCGCCTTATCACGTGCCCGAGGGACTGGCCGATGCGCTCGGCCCGCAGCCCGGGATGACGGCCTATGACCGGGAAGTGCTGGACGACGATGGGCGCTTCATGGCCTACTACATGGACCAGGTGCAGACGGCCCTGGGCCTGCAACCGGCGCCGACCCTGCCCGACCTTTCGCTGGAGGGGAAAGGGGCCGTGTGCCATCGTTATGACCTGGAATGTCTCGCCATGGATCGGGCCATCGAAGGGCTGGTGACCGGGATTCAATCCGTCCACCCGAATACGGTGTTTTTGTTTGTCTCGGATCATGGCGAGGAGTTTTGGGAGCGGGGCGGCATGGGCCACGGCACGACCCTTTATCAGGAGCAGGTCCACGTGCCCTATTTCTGGGTAGGGCCGAGGGTGCCGCAGCAGGAAGTAAAAACGACCGTGTCCACCCAGTTGTTGGGACAACAGTTGCTGGGCTACCTGGACGGAAAAGTAAATTGGGATAGCCCCGAGTCTTCCGCGACGGTCTATTCTTTTTCACGGGGACCCTGGCCTGCCTTGGGCGTGGAGGTGGAGGGCGTGTACGGCGACGGACACAGCTACCTGGTGGACCGCCGCACGGAGACGACG
>JAUIMA010000656.1 GCA_030432675.1 Candidatus Hydrogenedentota bacterium
TTTCGCTGGGTAATAGGGCGCGGGGTATCAGGAATTCTAGCGTCCAGCCGTGGTTAACCTTCGGCATGTTGTCCATCTTCCCTCTCTTACAGGTATTTGTTTCATGCAACGCGATTATGAAGTCATAGTGATTGGTGCCGGCCATGCCGGTATTGAAGCGGCCTTGGGCTGTGCGCGGATGGGGCACAACACCCTCCTCGCGACCATGAAACTGGACGATATCGGCATGATGCCCTGCAATCCAGCAATTGGCGGTATTGCCAAGGGCCAACTGGTGCGTGAAATTGATGCGTTGGGCGGTGAAATGGGGCGCTGCATCGACCGGACGGGTATCCAGTTCAAGATGCTCAATCGCTCCAAGGGACCGGCGGTCCACTCCCCCCGCGCTCAGGCGGACCGGCACCAGTATCAGACCGACATGAAGTTTGTGTGCGAGAGCCAGGACAACCTCAGTCTGAAACAGGTGGAGGTGGACGACATTCTGGTCCATGACGGGGTGGCCTGTGGCATTCGGACGGGTGTGGGTGAAGAAATTACGGCGAAGGCGGTAATTGTCTGTACCGGGACTTTCCTCGGCGGGCGCCTCCATTTCGGTATGACGACTATCGAAGGCGGTCGTGGCGGCGACAAACCGGCAAACAACCTGAGCCTCACCTATGCCAAGATGGGTATCGAGACCGGCCGCATGAAAACCGGAACCGTGCCCCGTATCCATAAACGCAGTATGGACACGAGCCGTATGGAGGAGCAGACGGGCGACGAAGCACCCCGTCCTTTTTCCTATTCCACGCCCATCGAGGGGTTTAATCCCAACAAGATTTCCTGCTGGTTGTGCTACACCGGTGCGGCAACCCACGACGTTATCCGAGCCAATCTGGACAAGTCCCCGCTTTACTCGGGCAAAATTGAAGGCATCGGCCCCCGCTATTGCCCCAGCATCGAAGACAAGGTCATGCGTTTTCCGGAAAAGAACGAACACCGCATTTTCCTCGAGCCCGAGGGGCTCATGACCAATGAAGTCTATGTAAATGGCTTAAGCACAAGCCTGCCCGAAGAAGTTCAGTTGGAATTCCTTCGAAAGGTCCCTGGGCTGGAAGAGGCCGAAATCATTCGCCCTGGCTACGCCGTGGAGTACGATTTCGTGCCGCCGACCCAGCTGAAGCCGACCCTGGAAACGAAAAAAATCCAGGGGCTCTACCACGCGGGACAGATCAACGGCACGTCGGGCTATGAAGAAGCAGCGGCCCAGGGGCTCTATGCCGCCATGAACGTATCCCGGGCCCTCCGTGGTGAGGAGCCGCTTTTTATCGGGAGAGATGAAGGCTATATTGGTGTCCTCATCGACGATATCGTCACCCGGGGGCTTATCGAGCCGTACCGCCTCTTTACTTCCCGCGCAGAATACCGTCTCCACCTGCGGCAGGACAACGCCGATCAGCGACTGGCCCACTATGGGTTTGGCAATGACGAAGTGCTGAACAAGATGCGGGCCCGAGAGGCCATCATTGCCGCCGAATTGAAGCGCCTTGAAAAAGCCCAGGTGGACCCCTCTCCGGAGACCAACGCCATCCTGGAATCTCACGGCGGTGCGCCCATCGAACGCCCCACGCCCGCCGGTCAGATACTGCGGCGACCGGGCATGCCGTTGGAGGCCCTCTATACCCTGTGCCCCCCCGCCTCTCCGCTGGAATTTGAGGCCCGCGAGCAGGTGGAGATACGCACCAAGTACCAAGGCTATATCGACCGGTCGCTGCGGGATATCGAACGCTTCAAGAAAGCCGAGCACTGCCGGATTCCCGAGTCCCTCGATTATGAGGCGATCCCCGGGATTCCCCGGGAATGTAAAGACCGACTCCAGGAAATCCGCCCGGTGAATTTTGGCCAGGCAGCTCGGATTTCCGGCGTGCGCGCGGCCGATATCGCCGTGCTTCACATCTATGTGGAAAAACACCGTCGCAGCGCCGCCAGCGAATAGTGCGTAAGGTCGTGCACCTGCTGCGCTTGGCATGACCCAGGCCGTAGATGCGCTCAGGTAATCCCCCAGGTATTTAGTATTCAAATCGGTGATTTTACTGTAAATACTGCCTGAATCAAAGAAACTGTGCATTTTACAGATCGGGGATTATCAGGTACACTCCCGCTATATATCCCTTAAATATCCGCGACGGAGGTTACCGCAATGAAACTCTTAGATACTGCCCAAATCGTACGTGACGGACAATTCAAGTCCACATCCGCCTTTCAGGTCTTCTGGCTCACCCGTTTTAAGGGGTGCAAGGTGGAAAACACCCTGCAAACACCCACCAGAAACCTGATGGGCAACATATCCACCAAGAAGATATGGATCATGTCACGGCCGAAGACGGATTCGTAGACGCCCGTCGAAGTGCGCTTTCAAGTGCTATGGCAATATTTCCATCACCTCGGCAATGGCCCGGCGTGTTTCTTGAATAGTTTCGAAGCGTTGATCCGCCAGTTTGCGAACAGCGGTCAGTCCGCCTTTTCCCGGAACAGTGCCGCCCTCGTCCACGCCGCAGAAGGCCCCCACCGTTGAGGCCAATTCCCCCAGAATCCTTTCTGCTTTCGCCACGGCGTCCTGATTTTCTCCCGCAGCTTTCGCCGCCTTGACCCGTTCGCGGAGGGCGTGGAGCATGGCGTAGTCCTCGACCCCATCGCGCACGGACTCCCACCGCTTGCTCACGACCACGCCATCCCCGTGATAGGTCATCAGGTAGTCGAGCGTATCCTGAGGGCGATACCACGGGTCGGCACCCGAGGTGCAATAGGACCAGAAACCAATCCCGGTGAGTCCGTGGTGCCAGGCGAGCCAGGCCTGTCCCCGGTAGTAGCCCAAGGGGGACTGATGCTTGGCATTGCCGAGGCATTCATAATTCCACATCGTGGCCCCCGTGGCCTTCATGATGTCCATTTTCTCTTTGCCCACATCCAGCATGAATCCCACCCGATTGGGGCACCAGATGTCCACGTAGGGTGTCATCTCATGGAGTTCTTCTACCGTAATTC
>JAUIMA010000657.1 GCA_030432675.1 Candidatus Hydrogenedentota bacterium
CGTTGACGAGCCACCCGTCTACCAGGCCCACGTAGTTGTCCTGCATCCCCTGGGGGAGGGGCGTCCCCGCAGACCACGTCATCGACAGCATGTCGGGCAACGTGGACTGGATTTGGGGCGTGGGCGGCACGGCCGTCGCTCCCATGGTTGCCAGAAACATCAAGAGACTCAGGCACAGGAAACGAAGTCGTGATGGGGTGTACATGATGGGTCTATTCTCCGAAGTGCTCCTTCAGGAAGGGCAGGGTTTTGGCATTACTCCACTCATGAACCCCCTCAAAAAAATCGCTGTCGAGATTCCCGGAAACACCCAACACGCCGTAGGTTTTCTCCAGTTCCCCATAGGCTTTACGGGTGGCCTCGATAGGAAAAATCGTGTCCTCGGTGCCGCTGATCATCAAGGCAGGGCGCGGTGCGATGAGGGCGGCCACATCGCTCATTTCTCCCCAGTTCATGATGCCCGGAACGGTGTTACAGATGCAGTGATGGATGCTGTAAATGGAATCTTCGAAGGTGCAAAAGTAGCCGGCGACGAGGGAGGCCTTCACCCGCTCATCGAGCGCGGAGAAAAAGAGCGACGTGGTCCCCCCGCCCGAAAGTCCGGCGCTGGCAATGCGGTCACCATCCACTTCCGGCTGGGCAAGGAGAAAATCGGTGAGCCGCATGGCATCCCAGACCCGCATGCCGATGGGCGTCTTGTTTACCAGAAAGCCCGCCCGACTGAGGCGTTCGCAACTGTGGGGTTTCTTGTGGGCCGTTTCGTTCCAGCCCCGCTGCACCACCGCCAGGACGGCATAGCCATGCTCGGCAAAATAGGGCGCGTAGTCGAGGTGGTGCTTTTCACCCTTGGCCTTCTGCTCATCAGACCCCTCGCGTATATAGGGCAGGATACCGCTGTGTCCGTGGAAACAGATCACGGCGGGACGTTTTCCCGTCACGCCCTTCGGGGTGTAGTAATAGGCGGGCGCCCAGTAATCGGCCTCGGTGCGCACGTAGACCTTGCGCCGGGTAAAGGCCTCCGTCTCGAACACCTCGTCAGCGTCCCAGCGCACATCGGGCGTAACCGCTTCGGGCCACTCTCCCAGGAGCTCCGTCAGCTTCTCGCGGAAGGGCCCGCGCCACGCTTCATGCTCGGCGGGTGTGGTGGCTTTCCACCCCATCTTGGGGGTGACACTTTCCAGGTTGCGCTCAAGGTAGGTCAGAATCTGGCTGTTCGGGGTCACCTCTTCGGCACGGACCAGGGGGGCGACGGCGAACACGGCCAGCAAGAAAGAAAGGAACTTCACAATAGGGACTCCTGATGAGACGAATTTGAAACCGACGGGTGTACAGTCGACCAGTATAGGGAAGGGATGCGCTGTGGGGCAACGCGCCATTTTGTCCGCGCGCCGTCGACCCCCGTCACGGCCGTAACAGGTCCGCCAACTCCGACGGCGTGGGCCACCGCTCCTGCGCACTGCCCGACGTCGTAGAACGCACATCCCGATACCACACGCCGTGGAGCACATCATCCTCCCCGACGAAGGGACGTCCGTTACTTGCAAAGAGCAAGGGCACCCGATAGGCTCCCGATGCCTCAGGCAACACTTCTTCCGCCTGAATCTCGTAGCCGACGCTGTAGGACGCAGCGTCATCAAGCGCCTGGCGCAGATCGATGTTCCGGCGCTTTGCCTCAATAATCGCGGCGACGGTCTCCCCCAGGAAGAGCACATAGTCGGCATAGCCCGAGCCTGTCGGACAAAAGGCGATGGCCTGGTTACGGCCCAGCTGGGGCCGTGCCCCATTCTCCCAGGTACGGACGATGGAATCGGCTTCCCAACCCCGGGCGCGCAACTGGGCGTCGATACACTCCCGCGCCTCCCCTTCGGTCAGGTCAAATCGGTCCGTCGCCGCCTGGGCCTGTGCCCGGGTGGCGTCTTGTTCCTCCGAGGACGCCGCTTCCGCCTGGGCCTGCAGGGCCTCCACCCGGGCACGGTGGGCCGCCATGAGTTGGGCCTGACGGGCCTCGGTCTCTTCCGCCAACTCCAGGGCCGCTTCCAACTCGGCAAACATAGATGCCGCTCGGGCCTCGGCGGCCTCCTGCTCACGGACAGCCTTTCGCAGGGCGTCTTCCGTTTCATCGGCCCGACGCTCGCTGTCCCAACGCGCCTTTCGGAGTTGGTCCAGCTCGGCCTTCAGCGCTTTCGAAACTTTCGGCGGCGTGGGAGGCAAGACAAAAGGGCCGGGGCGAAAATCAGGGTCTCGAAAGGCCTGGTGAAACCATACGGCGAGACGACGTGCAAGCTTCAGCTGCCCCACCGCCTCCTGCCGGGTTCCGGCCCCCTCATGGGCCGCCGCGTTGCCTGCCTTACGGATACCGTGAAAAATGTCGGCGATTTCCCGGGAGACAATATGCTTGCGCTTCAGCTTACGCAGCAAATCACTGAACCCGTCCTCCCGCTCTGGATGGATGTTGGTATAGGCCGCGGCCAATTCGGCCAACTCTTCCGCCAATTGCCGCAGCTTAATGAGGGTCGTGTTGGGGTCATCCAGTACATAGCGTTCCGCCCGCCCCGCGAAGTCCAGCAGATGGGCACCATGTTCCGCGAGAAAACCAAAGTTGGGTGACTGAATGGCTGGCTGATGCATAGATTCCCCGAGCGGTGGTGGCTGATGATTGACACTCAGGGTTATACACCACATAGCGTGGTGGTGTGCAAACAGGGGGAAAGCGATTCACCCCAACACGTCAGCGCGACGCCGCGCTTGGTAAGTTGCATCTGTGCCACGCGACGTCGAGCTACGCGAGATTTCGTGTGCATGGAGCCATCATGACGTGGCGCAATAGGGGTTGATTCAATCCGGGCGTCCTTATCTACCAAGGGAATCGGACGCCCTCATTCAATCTGCCATTACGGACAAAGTTTTTCTTCCCTCCACGCACACGAAACCTCGTTGTCCTCGGCATCGCGTGGCACGACCAGGTAGCCTCTTCGAGCACGCCAAGCTGATGGCCCCCCCATCTCACGCGCCCGACTTC
>JAUIMA010000069.1 GCA_030432675.1 Candidatus Hydrogenedentota bacterium
TATGTTTAATCCCAACTCGTCCAGACAATCATGTTTGATTGTTTCACCAGGGTGGGGGAGAGTCGTTTCTATTTTCATCGCTTTTTTTCCTTTGTTGTTCTCAGCAGGCCTTAAGTTTGACCAGTAGCGACGCGTGTTGCAAAAAAGGGATTGTTGGCGAAAACTCAACCGACTCAAAACTTGCTTCGAATCGCGCTTGTTCGAAATCAGGCCACTTCCCTGCCAGAAAGACGTCCAGGTGGCCGGAGGCGCGCCAAAGTGGGTTGGCCTTCCAGGCTGACCTAAGGTGACCGCGAAATATCGCATAGTGCGCGGATGTGAAACGTCGCTACTCTGTTCCAGGGGACGAGTTCTGAAGTCCCGCACCATTAGATTGCATGAGCGCACGACGTGACAGGCTGGAAGCCTATCCCACTTTAGTCGCCGTGCGTAACGTTGCACTTTACCTATATGAGCCGGAATCTACTCGTGGAAACTTGTGCCCCCTCTCATTTCCACGCGCCACATCACGTGATCAAGATAAATCGACCCTCGTTCCTTTGGTAGACTGGGAAGCCAGGGGCACAAGTCACTCTCGAAGAATGTGAAAAGGATTTACCAATGACCTACTCCCATCGAAGCCGAGACGCCATGCTCTTGGCCTTCGAGCTCCACGGAAACCAGCGCCGTAAGTGCAGTGGCGCGCCCTATATCACCCATCTCATGGCCGTTGCGGCCCTGGTAGGCGAATATGGCGGTGACGAAGATCAATTCGTGGCGGCCTTGCTCCACGATGCCGTGGAAGACCAAGGCGGAAAGCCCGTGCTGGAACGCATCCGCACCCAATTCGGAAACCCCGTAGCCGATCTCGTCTGGGCCTGCAGCGATGCCTGGAAGGAACCCAAACCCCGCTGGGAAGACCGGAAAGCGGCTCACATCGCCCGCATACCGGACAGTCCGAAGGCGGCCCGCCTTATCCTCGCCGCAGACAAGCTCCACAATCTGCGCTCCATGCTTCGCACCTACACGCCCGACGAGGACCAGGCCTTCTGGCAGCAGTTTCGAGGGCGACGGGATGGCACGCTGTGGTACTACCACGCCATGGGCGAAGCGCTGCGGGATGGCTGGGAGCACCCGATACTACAAGAAGTGGAAGATGCGCTCCAGTTGTTCGAAGGGCGCCTCGCATAGTTATTGCCGGCGGGCCGCCGGCGCTCCATAGGGAGAACAGCGCCTCAGGGACTGTCTCGCCCCCGAATTCTCCACCGTCGTGGCATGGCCGACGGACGGCTGATGTCACCGTTTTGGCGCAATGCGCGTCGACGGGCGTGGCTGTCCCGTCGTTTGTGAAGCATCCCCGAAATAATCCTCGCCAACGACGGGACAGCCATTGCCATCTGAGTGCTAACGCGTAGAGAAAGTCACCACGCTGGACTTCTCGAAGCGACCACTCCATGACAACGTGGGGCACGGCAGTCCCTACTCAGGGACTGTCTCGCCCCCGAATTCTCCACCGTCGTGGTATAGCCGACGGACGGCTGATGTCGCCGTTTTGGCGCAATGCGCATCGACGGGCGTGGCTGTCCCGTCGTTTGTGAAGCATCCCCGGAGTAATCCTCCCCAACGACGGGGTTGCCCTTCCAGCGTCTTCCCGTCACCCGCCATTCTTATCACGATATGCCATCCACAGCCCCGGTATCGCCGCCAGAAAATCGATGAACGCCGCGATAGCACCGACGCCGACTGCGGATTCGACAAAGGGCCGGGTGGGAGGGAGTCCCACCATTGTGCCGAGCGCACATCCGATTCCAAAAACGAGCGATGAAAAAACAACCCGTTGGCGAAGTCCCGCGATAGCGCCCATGGGCACACCGGACACGGTAAGCTTTTCCGGAGCTCCGTAGGGCACGTCGGGCAGCATGCCGGTGCCCTCTACCACGCCATCGCGCTGCCACAAGGTCAGCTGCTCAAAAAGAGCCCGTGTCTTCCGGTTGGCCACCGACATTCGTCCACCATCCCCGTCCACCAGCGCAAGTGTCCGAACGTCTGCTTCCTCGCCGAGTTGGTAGCTAACCACCAACCGCCAGACCGGTATAAGGCCGAGCACGACACGCTGCATCTCGAAGCGTACAATCTGGTCCCGCGTCAGCGTAAATGATGTACCATCACCCAGAAAATGAAGCCCTTCAGCGTTCATGGCGACCATTCCCACATCCCAGGCAAGGGAGCCATCGTACACTTCAACTCGGTCATTGGGCGCCAGGGTTACAAAGGTCGATCCATCGTCTTCCGCCAGACCCCGCCCATCGCGAAAGCGTTTCGCCAGTCCCTTAACACTGCGAAGCCCCGTGCGATCTTGATACAATGCCACCAGCATGAGACCACCCAACACCATGGCCATGACGCCCAAGCCGAAGGGAAGCCTCACGTCAAAAAAGTGAAAAGCCCATACGCCAACCACCGGTACGAGCGCAGGCAGAATCAGCAATTGGATCATCGAGATGATTTGATTACGTGATTTATCCTGGGTCCGAAAAAGTCGGTCCGGACGGGCATTCGCAGGGATGGGATAGTGGCCGTGGCCCACCGACTCCCCGTCAAGCAATTCCTCCACCCGCTCTTCCGATACCCCAAAGCGCGTGGCGATGGCGTCCACCCGCTTCCGCGTCTCCGGGTGCGTGATAAAAAGAGCGCCCCATCTTCCACCCCAAACCATGGGCATATAGTTCAGCCGCGTCAACTTCACCAGGCCCGATATCAATGCTTCCGGATCTTCCGTCAGCTCGACTGCGCCCCGGTCCGCCTCAAACTCGAAGCGTCGGCTGTAACTCAGATAGAGCACGTAACCTAACAGGAACCCGGGTAGCATGGAAAGTACCGTAGCGCAGATCCAGGCGGTGGCGTGCCAGTAGAGCCCCAGGGACGCGACGAGGATGGTCATCCCAATCACGCAAACCACCCCCAGGATCCATCCCAACACCATACACAATCCCCGCGCACGGTAGAGCGTCTTCGGGTGATTGCGCACCAGGTGACTGAGTTCGTGGCCGACGATGGCATCCACTTCCCGACGGGTTAGGGCTTCGAGCAAATGCTCGGTAAACATGACCTGCATCTTGTGGGCCGCCAGGGCATTCAAGACCGGGCACTTGTCCCGATAGACCAGATAAACACCACGAAGCGACGAAATCTTTGCCTGGTCTGCCATCGCACGAACCCGCTCATAGAGTTCTCCTTCGTCGAGGGCCTGAATAACAAATCCCAGCGAAAGCAACATCCGCACGTAGCAATAGGCACCTGCCAAGGCTCCCACAAATAACACGGATACAAGTTGGACGGGAGACTGGTGAAGGTTCAGCATCACCGCAAACACCGTCACCAGTATCACGCTGAGTACCATGCTGAAATAGAAGGCCGGTGCGGCCAGGTCACGTGCGGTCCAGCGGGCACCTGGCAAGCGCAGATAGACGGGCAGGAAATAGATTCGGGACACCATGGCCATAGCGGTCCCCAATACCACCCAGAGGACCAGTAAGAACAATTCGTGATAGCCCGCCAGTCCATCGACCCCGTAGACGAGGGGCTCAAGTGGACTCCATTGATAGAGCGACAGACCGGTCAGGAGCCAGAATGTCAGGCCGACCACGACCAAGCGACGCGTAGACCGATAGCACGCAAAGCCGACCTCTTCCGGTGGGTATCGCAACGCCCGGCGTCGGAGCAGGTAAAGCACCAGGGCCGTTGCCAGTAACAACAGGGGAAGGGGCAGATAGTGGGCCACATTCGTCGCGGCCATCCGCTTACAGGTAACTTCAATCGAAGGGAGAGGAGCATCCAGTGAAAACACTGCCCATTGATAGTTCTCGTCCTGACCGGTTTCTACGGGTGTTCCGTTCCAGGAAATCAGGTTTACGTACGGTGGAGTGTCATAGATCGTCACATCGAGTTGCGTTTGCTTCAGTTCTCTCAAGACGCCGCCCAGGGGGGCGAGATTGAGGGCACCCACCCAGCTGCCGGAATCCTCTTCCAGGGCGTCATAGCCATAGGCTGACCAGGCGTGCACATCTTCAATCACACCGTCATAAAACTCACCCACGTAAGACGGATCCTGCTCCCCGAGGACAGTTGCTAACGCCGAACTCACTTCTTCCACATGCTCGGCCGTCGAAGGCAGCGCGAGTTCCACCCAGATGGTTCCATCGCTATTCGGAATCAGGTAAAGGGTGGGGATAGGATCCTCACTGGCGTTCTGGGCGCTTACCGTTGCACTGAGCAGCACGCCCAATACGATGAATAGATGCCGTATGAACCCGTGCAGCATTCTTCGCTCCCTTGCTGGCAACTCAACGAGCTGACGCCTAAGACAGGTGGCTACCCACGAAGCATCGCCAACCGTTGTTGAATCCGCGCCAGGCATTGACGCGCCCGGGCCGATCCCGTGTGGTGCGCAAGGAGGTGGGCGTGCCCCGCCTGGGCAATCTCCAGCGCCTCGTCGGGATGGGCCAGATAGTAGGACCCCTTTTCATAGGCTTCCTGTACCGTATCAAAAAAGACCGCGTGCTTTCCGTCCTCATAGTCGAAGGGGATGGCCAGCGGAATCCCCTCGCTGAGCAGTAGGGTACCATGGGCAGGCAGTTCCCAGTAACGCACCGTATCAAAGCCGTTGCCCGCCAGTGATATCCCCATTAGATAGGCCTGGAGTTTCTCGGCATATTCCGCAGGACTCAGGGGCGTTCCGTAGGCTGCCTGGATCGGCAACATCTTCTCCAACCAACTCATCTGCAAACGACGGGCACCGCCCATGAGCTTGCCAGTCCAGAAAATTCCAGCCCGGTCCTCCCAGGACAGTTGGGGGGGGATTCGGTTCTCCGGGAAGGAAAACAACAGGGGCCATGTATGCTCCGGGTACGCCACACCCTGAAGCATCTCCCGCTTGAAGTAGCCCGCCACCGTCTTCAGTCCGTCTCGCTGCTGTATGAGGTCCAGCATATCGCCACATTCATCCCACATATCGACGACGAACAGGGGGGTAGCTCCGGCGGCATTGCGAATGGCCTCGACGACACCGTGCGGCAAGGAACCCAGGGTGTCGGAATAGATGATCGCATCGAATGCACCGGCCGCCAATTGGGCTACCACCTCCTTAAGATCCACCGGGCCTTCTGGCCAGTTGAAGGTGCAGGGATAGCCCGTTGCTGCGGCCTCATCCTGACCGTGTAAGACTGGCTTCCAAGGGTACTCAATCACCTGGTCAGCCCCCAGCACCCGACGAAACCCATCGTGAAGTACGTCTGTTCCAAAATCGGATTCGGGATGGCTGACAAACAGAATACGTAAGGGCCAGTCGGACTGAAAGTCTGGCGTGGCGGGCACTTCGAAGACAGGGGTTTGCTCGGGCTGGGTGGCGAGGGCTTCCTGCATTGCGGGTGTGGGCAAGATGGTCGCCACCGTCTCCAGCAGACGGCGGGACAAGTCTGGACGACCGAGATTTTCCCATAAGGCGGCCATACAACGATAAACCGTAGGATCGGTCGGCAACCACGTGCAGGCCCGGTTGTATTGGTGTCGCGCTGCATTGAGGTGGGCGAAAACCTGCGCGCCACCGGATGCGCGATTCTGCAACATTAATGCCACCAGCGTCTCGCGGGCATGGAGTCCACGCACGGCGTCGTTGGTCAACCACCGTCCTGGCACGCCATAGAGGATATCCAGCGCCGTGTTTACGTCCTGCTGCTCTAAATACTGGCACGCGTGTCGCACCGGATCGTAGGTGAAGCGTTGAAAGCGATAAATATACCAGCCATCGCCTGAAACCGATGCACCTTCCAATGGTTGGACTGTCCCCGTCGCCCTGTCAATGTGCCACCCTTCGTAGAAACCGAGTCCCGCCTCGCTAAACGTCTCCAGCGTTTCATCAAAAGCCCCATCCACATACGGGTCCAGGCAAAACACCGTCCCCTCACGATTCAACTTCAGACGCAGCGGCCGAAGTCGTTCTGCCAGGCCGGTTCTATCTTCCGTCTGACTCTCCAAATACAGCGCATCGAAGCGAGACGGGGCCTCTGGACTCGCGGGGGCGTAGAACGTGACGGCGGAACTATAACCCGCCGGGAAAGCGCCTGCAATCGGGTTGCCCTCCAGCACCGAATGCACATGGGACGGCCACAACCTATCCAGACATTCCCGCAAGGACCTCATAGGGCACACCCCTTCAGTCGGCCGTTCTGCCCGCCACAGATTCACCACGCAGGCCATCGAAGACCCGCTCTTCACCGCCCCGATAAATCAGAACATCGTCGACTGCCAGCGTTTCCTCCTCGCTCAGGGGCAGAAAACGACCGGTCGCCCGGGCAAACACGGTGCCTCCAGCGTCTTCTATGGTTGCTTCCGCCGTGACCATGCGCCGGTGGCTGCGATTCACCCAGGCACTAACGGTCAGGTCCAGATCCACGGGGACCCGCTCCACGTAACGAACGGTGAGTTCCGCCGTGACACACATGCGCTCGATGGCGCGGGCGGCCGCCCAACCCATACATTCGTCCAGCGCAGCAGCCACGATTCCCCCGTGAACCGTGTTCTCATAACCGCAGTGGTGGTCAACCACCGTCAACGGCATTTTCACCCGATCCCCATCGACGTAAAAACGTGTCTTAAGGCCGGAGGCGTTGTCTTCGCCGCAAACGAAGCAGGATTTCGAGTTGGGTAAATACTGTTTTTCACTTGTGCTTTCGGTCACAAACCCATCCTTTTGATAACAGTTTCATTCTGGCAAAAAGAATTGGCCCATCCTTCATGGCCGTGCCACCAGAGTATCCCATTCTACGCGAGTGCACGCCCCAAAAGGAACCAGCCCAGCCCAAGAGGACCCGCGATTCGGACCGGTCATTTGACAGATTTCACAAAATCGGACAGAATTAATGTGGGGAGACTGCCAAACTGTCGGGGCGCATTGTGCACCATAACCGTACCGGATTGGGACTCTTTTCATGGGTTTATTTACCACCCTTCACCAAGCTGCAGGCAAAGGCGACATCGCCACGTTGACCAAATTGCTGGACAAAGGGAATGACGTCAATCTGCGTGATGACGACGGCCATACTCCGCTGATTTCAGCCACAATGAATAATCAGATCGAGGCCATGCGTTTTTTGGCCTCGCGGGGGGCCAAAATTGACCGGACGGGCCGAAAAGGGGACACCCCGCTTTATCGGGCCATCAAGGCTGGGCACCCTCAAGCGGTAGAAGTGCTGCTCGAGCTGGGGGCAGATGTTAATCTGGCGGCGAAACATAACACCACGCCGCTCATGGTCGCCGCTACGGCCAATCAGGACACCATCATTGATTTGCTCGCCCACGGCGGGGCCGATCTGGAATTGGAAGAGAGTCACGGCCGCACGGCCTTCATGATGGCGGTCGAAAAGGGGCAGATGAAGGCCATAGCGGCCCTCATGAGGTGGGGCGCCCATATTGACCACGCCGCCCACGGCGACAAGACCCCCCTGATGATTGCCGTAAAACACCACGACCCGAGCCTCGCGCGCTGGTTGGTCGAGCGGGGAGCCCATGTGGACACCCGGGATGAAAAAGGGCGGACCGCCCTTCAATACGCCGTAAAGGCAGGAGGCTACGAGAGCGCGCTCCTCTTGCTGCGGGCAGGTGCCCATGCCAACCAACTCACCCCGGAAGGCCTCACCCTCGCCACGGCAGCCATGCGGGCGGGCTACTCAAAACTCGCGGCCACGCTCCACGAATATGCCCAGGGAGATATTCCACTGAAGATGCCCGATAATGTGGTGGACGCCGTGCTCTCCAATGAAATCAGCCTCCTACGGCTCCGCCTGCAGCACCATCCCGACGACGTGCATCTGAAGACCAAGTCCCATGGCTGGACGCCGCTGTTGTTGGCCATAAAAGAGGGTCACTTTGCCATGACCGAGATGCTCCTGAACTACGGCGCCGATCCCAATGAAACCAACCACAACGGAAAATCCCCGCTCCACCAGGCGGCGGGGCGGGGAGATGTATCCATTACACGATTGTTACTGCGAAACGGTGCAGATCGCAAGCAAGTGTATAAGGGCATGACGGCTGCTGAGCTGGCCGCCCATCAGGGATTTGCGGCCATTACAGGACTCTTTCAACAGAAGGCGATCGAAAGTACTTCCTCGACCTTCTAAGGGCCCATCAGTCTGCGTCGTATATGACAACCCGCTCCCAGTCATCCCGAAATGAATCGAGGAAAGCCACATGAAGTGGGTCGACCTGGTACGCGTCATGGGCCGCCATGTCCTTCAGCAATACCGTCAATCCAATGTCATAGGTGCGGTCAATTACCGGGCGAGCAGTCGCGGCAGGTGTACCAATATAGACCGCCTCAGCGCATTTTATTCCCGCGAGCGAGTCTACCCCACGGGCGAAGGCCGCTCGACGCTCGTCACTCAGGTCTTTTTTGATCCAAAAATAAACGGTGTGGACTAACATAGTTGAAGTAACTCCGACGTGCTATGCCATCCACCTGACGGCAGAGTGGCGCAATAGACTAGACAGACACCAGCTTGGTGCAAAGGGAAAAAGGAGACGGGGCAAGCCTAATCAGGAAGACCCACAAGTATATCTTCTCCCGAAACGGTGACCGGAAAACGAATCACACCGTCCTTCGGCGCCTCAGGCCCTGCGGCCAGGTCGAAACGCCAGCCGTGCCAGGGACAGGAGATGACCGTTCCGGCAATCATGCTGTTTTCCAGGGGGGCACCCGCGTGGGGACAGCGGTTGGTACAAGCGTAGAAAATGCCGTCCAAATTAAAGACCGCAATCTCTTCCTCGTGACAAGTCACCCCGATTGATTTACCGGGGGGGATATCGCTCACTTTGGCGACGGCAACACCATTTTTCATGGGAATGCTTCCATTGGTTACCCAAATTGAATGGGATTTTCCAAAAACGCAGGCGATCTGCCCGAATATCAAGCCAACGTTGTACCCGCTGATGCCCTTGCCTGTCAAGAAGGATGGTGAACTAAACAACTGTGTTGCGCTGGAACACACACGGTGATATCGAGACTTTTCTTACGAAAATCAATGGTCTGCGGCCCATTACTGACTCAAAGTTTCAGCAGGGACGTAGGGGAGAAGGGCCTTTCCGCCCGCCATGCTTAGCCTGCTGATTTGGCATACACCGACTCAAAAGTGAGAAAATTCCAGAAAAACACTATTGACAACACGACTCATCTGAACTATTATTGCAATGTGATGGTTGGTTAGGAGGACGGTGTGCGAAATCCTCTTCTCAAGGTACTGCGGGGACTCACCAACATGCATTTCCCCGTGGACGCTGAGCCAGATGGCATACGTTTCTAAGCACATCTTGGGCCTGGCAGAAAAAGTTCGGTCGCTTCGACAAATTGTCGCAAGCAAGACGTCGTATCGTGGTTCGTAGTTACGTGTTTTTACGCAGTACCGGCACCGTGCCGCATCTCGGAAAACGTAGAGAGGCAATGAGTCTTATGACGGAATCCAACGGCAACACTTTGTTAGAGGCCGCCATCGAAAATGCAGGCGTCAGTATCATGATGTGCGACCGCGATTTACGCATTACCTATGCCAATCGCTCCACCATGAACCTCCTTCAAACGTATGAACAGGAATTGGCCCAGGTATATCCCGGCTTCAAACCGGATCGGTTGATCGGGACCTGCATCGACGATTTCCACAAGGATGCCTCCTATCAACGTGGTATCTTGAATGATCCACGTAATCTTCCGCACACCGCCGACATTCAGGTCGGGGCCCTCACATTTGCTTTGAATATCAGTGCCATGTACGACGGAGCGGGCGACTATGTGGGCAACTGCCTCGAATGGCAAGAGGTGACGGAAGCCCGACGCCAGGCAGACGAAGCCGCGCGCCTAAGGGGTGCCATGGAAGGTTCCGCCACAGCCTCGATGATGGTGGACCGTGATCTACTCATAACCTATGCCAACCCGGCGACAACACGATTGGTCCAATCCAATCTCTCCGTCTTTCAGGAAGCTTTTCCCCAGGTTGATTTCACTAATCTGTTGGGCGTTTGTGTCGACGTGTTCCACAAAGACCCGGCCTACCAGCGACGCATTCTCGGTGACCCGGCCAACCTTCCCCACAAAGCAACGATACAAGTGGGTTCTCTTACCTTCGAACTGAACATTTCGGCCATTCACGACATCAACAATCAGTACGTGGGGGCCAATTTGGAGTGGGCCGACGTTACCGCATCGGCCCTCAAAATCGCCGAGTATGAAGGTCAAGTCGAGGCCATCAGTAAGGCCCAAGCCGTCATCGAATTCAATCTGGATGGGACCATCATCACAGCCAATGACAATTTTCTCACCACCCTCGGCTACACCCTGGAAGAAGTCCAAGGCAAGCACCACCGCATGTTTGTGGAAGAGGCCGAGCGTAACAGCCAGGAGTACCGGCAATTCTGGGACCGACTGAATGAGGGCAAGTATCAGGCCAGCGAATACCGCCGTATCGGCAAGCAAGGTAACGAAATATGGATCCAGGCCTCCTACAATCCCATTTTCGATCAGGAAGGCAACCCCTTCAAGGTCATTAAGTATGCGACGGATATTACGGCCGCCAAAAAACAGAACGCCGAATATGAGGGGCAGGTGAAGGCGATTAGCAAGGCCCAGGCTGTCATCGAATTCAATCTGGATGGCACCATCATCACTGCGAATGAGAATTTTCTTGTAACCCTGGGGTACTCCTTGGATGAAATCCAGGGCAAGCACCACCAAATCTTTGTCGATGATGACTTACGAGACAGTATGGAATACCGCCAATTCTGGGACGCGTTGAATCGCGGCGAGTATCAGGCTGGTGAGTTTAAGCGCATAACGAAACAGGGAGCAGAAATCTGGATTCAGGCCTCCTACAACCCGATTCTTGATGACCGCGGAAAACCTTTTAAGGTCATCAAGTTCGCGACCGACATCACCGCCCAGCGCAGTGCCAAATCAAGAGCAGAAAGCATGCTTTCCATGATTGAGGGCGCGGCCTCAAACTTCATGACCTGTGACCGCGATTTTAAAGTCACCTACATCAACCCCGCACTGACTCAAATGTTTCAGCGACGGGAATCGGAGATTCGGAAAGCCATCCCTAATTTTGATGCGCGCAATCTCATCGGTGTCTGTATCGACGATTTTCACGTCAATCCCGCCCACCAACGTCGCCTCCTGGAAGATACCCGAAATCTTCCGGCATCGGTAGAGATCAAAATCGGCGATCTCGAGTTTAAAGTGACGGCCAATGCGCTCGTCGATTCCGCAGGAAATTTTATCGGCAACGCCGCAGAATGGACCGACCTCAACGAACGGGCCGACTACCGCCGGGAAGTGGACGGCCTCATCGCTGCCGGATTGAGTGGCGACCTGAAAAAACGGGGAGAAGTCTCCCGGCTGTCGGAGGCCTATCAGCCCATGATGGAAGGGATTAACGAAATCCTCGACGCCGTTGTCGCGCCGATGAATGAGGCCGGTACGGTACTGCAATATGTAGGCCAGCAAGATTTGACCGCACGGGTGATGGGCGATTATCAGGGCGATCACGCGGCCATAAAGAACAATCTCAACGGCGCACTGCAAGCATTGGAGCAGGCTCTGAGCCGGGCGAAAGAAGCATCAATACAGGTCAACCAGGCCAGCGAGCAAATCGCAACAGGTAGCCAGACCCTGGCAGAAGGTGCTAGCGAGCAGGCCGCTTCACTGCAGGAAGTCTCGGCAAGTCTCGAGCAATTGACCGCCATGACCAATCAAAATGCCGACAACGCCTCACAGGCGGATGTGCTGGCGAAAGAGTCTCGCGGCATGGCGACCAAGGGCAATGAAGCCATGCAGGATATGGAAGCCGCCATCAACAAGATAAAAGTCTCATCAGACCAAACCGCCAAAATCATCAAGACTATCGACGAGATTGCCTTCCAGACTAATCTGCTGGCCTTGAACGCCGCCGTAGAAGCTGCACGGGCCGGTGAAGCCGGTAAGGGATTCGCCGTGGTCGCGGAGGAGGTGCGAAATCTGGCAGCCCGCAGTGCGGAAGCAGCGAAGAATACGGCAGAAATGATCGAGGAGTCCGTGAAAAATGCGGAAGGGGGCGTCCAGATTTCCAGCAACGTGGCCGCCATTCTCAATGACATCATGGAAAGCGCCGCCAAAGTAAGTGATTTTATTTCCGATATTGCTGCAGCATCCAAGGAACAGGCCACAGGCTTGAACCAGATCAACACCGCCGTCAATGAAATGGATAAGGTCACCCAGTCTAACGCGGCCGGCTCCGAGGAATCTGCGGCCGCCGCCGAGCAACTGAGTGCCCAGTCAGAGAGTCTGGGGTCTATTATCGCAGCCTTTCGAATCTCGCCCTATGCCGGCGGACAGAATGGCAGCATGCAAGGTGGACTGCCCGCACCCGGGTGGCAGCAGGTTCCACCGCCCCCTCAGCAGCCTGTGTGGCAACCGTCTACGCCGCCCCAGCAATCCATGCAACAGCCCACATGGCAGCCACCGGGACAGGTCGCTCCGTCAGGCGACAATTCCAATACATCGACGCCCAGCCAGCCCTGGTCGCAGCAGGGTGCCGATTGGCAACAGACGCCACCGCCTGATCGGCGGGTTCGGCGACCGGAGGAAGTAATCCCCTTGGACGATGGCGACCTGCAGGACTTTTAGTACCTGAGGTGCTCCAGGTCAAGTCGTGATAGAATAGACATTGGCTTGGTGGGACTATTGTCCCGATAACCGTTCAGGGTATCGCTTCAATCATCAACCACGTTTCCAAGGAGGGGTCTAAAATGATAACTATCGGCATGAATTACGATGTTCGTGAAGGTAAGGGCCAACAGTTCGAGTCCGTTTTCAAGAGCGTTCTCGAGTTAATGGAGGGGATGGAGGGCCATAAGACTTCGGCCCTTTATACCAACGTCTACCAGCCCAATTCCTATCTTATCGTGTCGGAGTGGACCGACGAGACTGCTTTCAGGACCTTCACTACGTCGGAAAAGTTTGGCAAAGTCGTCGATTGGGGCAAGGATCAGATTCTCGCTTCCCGCCCCCGCCACGAAGTGTATGGGCAAGACGAACCAGGCAACGCTGCGGCACGCTGTCCAGTCGATCACGGCAGCCCGGTCTGATATTGAATCGCCCTCGTCTGACCAATTCTCCCTATGCTGAGTAGCCATGGTTTTCGATAAACTGCGACAGACCACCCAACGGGCCCGAAAAGTGGGGGAGATTGCCCGCGCCACGCGCATCTTAAAGAAGGCTGACGACGATAATCGAGAGGCTGCGCAA
Source organism: Candidatus Hydrogenedentota bacterium (assembly GCA_030432675.1). Lineage (GTDB taxonomy): Bacteria > Hydrogenedentota > Hydrogenedentia > Hydrogenedentales > JAEUWI01 > JAEUWI01. The sequence continues at coordinate 13,307 of JAUIMA010000069.1, forward strand.
CGCGCCCTGGCCGCCCTGCTGGCCGATGCCCGAGGCGTACCGCTCAAAATAGGACAGCTCCTGGGGACGTTGGGGAAGGGCCAGGCCTTCCAGGAACTGGCCCACGGTATAACGCCCCAGCCCTTCGAACGGATCGGCCCCGCGATAGCGGATTCCCTGGGAAAGCCGATTGAAGAAGTCTTCGCTGAGTTCGACGAAACCGGCATCGCTGCTTCCCTCGGCCAGGTACACAAAGCCCGACTCCACACCGGCGAATGGGTGGCGGTAAAAGTGCGCTATCCCGACATTGCCGAAGCTGTGCACGCCGAAATGCGCCTGGCCAATCTGCTGCCAAGCGCCGGTCCGGTCCGGCGCTGGAGCTTCGACCTGAATGGCTACAAGCGCATGCTTCATCAAGACCTGGCAGAAGAACTGGACTATGAGGGGGAACGCGCACGGCAATGCCGTTTTCGTGAGCACGTCCATGTCTCGGGGCTGGTAGTCCCCAAGGTCTACCAGGAGTTCTCCTCAGAATCGCTACTCGTACAGTCCTGGGAGGATGGCATCTCCCTGGAGGATTCGGCGAACTGGTCAGAGAGTCAGCGCCAACATATGGGGGTCATTCTGGTTTGCACCTTATTCCAGAGTATCTTCGTCCATGGAGAACTTCACGGCGACCCCCATGCGGGAAACTATCGGGTTCGACGGGGCAGCTCAGGAAAGCCCGAAGTTGTTCTACTCGATTTCGGTTGCATGGTAAAGATTCCAGAGACGGCCCGCCTTGCCCTCATTCAACTGATTCTGGGAGCAATTGAGAATGACGATACCGAACCGCTCCGCTGCTATCAGGCGATGGGTTTCAGTGCCCTGAAGCTTCACCCCATACAGGCCCTCCTTCCCGCACTAACCCAAATCCTGCTGGAACCTTTTACGACGCCCACCACCTTCCCGTTACAACAATGGCATCTTAAGGAACGGGTGGACAATTTGCTTGGCGAGCTCAAATGGTGGTTTCGGGCCGCCGGCCCACCCAATCTCCTGCTACTCATCCGCGCCTTCCATGGACTCGCCATACAGTTGGACCAACTCAAGTGCAACCTGCCATGGCAAACTATCTTCTACCGGGTTGTCGATTCCGCGCTTCGTGAGCGTGCACGCAATACCGTCTTGCCACCGCTCCCGGAGAAGCTGAATGCCGATGTGCTAAACTTCCAAGCGGTAGCGCGGTACCTCAAAGTTTCTGTCCGCGAAGGTCATCAGCGCGTTGCCGACGTAACCCTGCCTGCCCTGCAGATTACCGTATTGGAAGAGCTCATTCCGGATGACACCCTGTCCCGTCTGCGCGAAGGCAATATCGATATAGAAGCTATAAAGCACCGAGCCTGCGCTGCGGGCATTCTGCCCCAGTTACTTTTTGAACACCAGGATGGTACAAAGACGTATCGCGTCTGGCTTGAATAGGAAAACCTATGCCGAATATCACCCTCTATCACAATCCCCAGTGCTCCAATAGCCGAGGGGCATTGGCCCTGATGAAGGCGGCCGGAATTGAACCGCAGATCGTGGAATACCTCAAGACACCGCTTTCGCGCGCCGAAATCGAAGATCTCATCTCCCGTTCCGGCAACACCGCGTCCGATTTCGTGCGTTACAAAGAAGCCGAAGCCAAGGCCCAGGGTCTTTCCCCTGATCAAGATTCCGCCACGCTCATCGGCGCCCTCACAGCCGTCCCGAAATTGCTTCAGCGCCCCATTGTAGATTTGGGAAATACCGTCGTCATTGCCCGGCCGCCAGAAACGTTGGCGCCCCACCTCGAGGCAATGTCTGAACACCACCCCGGGTAACAGGATATTCCCGCCAGACCACGTTCACTTGTGATGTAAGGGGCAAAGGCCACCACATAGTGGGGTAGAGGGGCCGGTGGGCTCGCCCGCCAGTTTGACGATATAGTACACCCCATGATACCTTTTAGAGAGTTGGACCGGGTTCAGGAGCCCCCAACACAGGTTCGTTGCCCGTGGCGCAACGACATCTGAGCTGTATCGTGCAGCTGTCCACAAATTCGGGGCACACGACGTGCCCTACGGAAGGATTCGAATGGAAAAGACGTGCGTCTTCTCACCTAATGGCAGTCCGGCCATGGGACCTTATTCTCACGCGGTTCAGACCGGGCAATTGCTCTTCATCTCGGGTCAGGGCCCATTTGCGAAAGATGGCAGTGGTGCCATTGCCGGCACCATCGAAGAAGAGACCGTACGGACCCTGGACAATCTAAAGGCAGTGGTGGAGGATGCCGGTGCCCAAATGACCGACGTGGTAAAGACCACCTGTTTTCTAGCGGACATGAATGATTTCAAGGCCTTCAATACCGTCTATGCATCCTACTTCGCCGAACAGAGTCCCGCCCGTTCTTGTGTGGAAGTGGCGCGACTTCCGCTGGACATCAAGGTCGAAGTGGAAGCCATCGTTTTGGTTCCCAACGCCTAGGCTACGCCCATGCTCTCAGTACAACGTACTACATGCGGAGTCATCGCACTGCTTGCCCTGCTTATCGTCAACTCCGCTTCCACTCAGACGGCCGCAGAGTTCAACGAGCGGGGTATCGCATCCTACAACGCCAAGGCCTTTAGCGAAGCACTAGGCCATTTCGAAGAGGCCTACGAGCGTGCACCCGAAAACGAGGTCATCCGCCATAACCTCTGCAACGCCCATCAAGAGGTTGCCAGCCAGCTGGAACGGGAAAGTAAGACCAAAGATGCCATCCGTCATCTCGAGTTGGCCATCGGCATTGACCCCGAAAACCCCTCGCCCCTTGTTCAGGTAGGCTCCTACTTTCTCAAGGAAAATCAGATTTCCAACGCTATCTTCCGGCTTGAAGAAGCGATAGAGGCAAAGCCCGGACTCGCAGATGCGCATTTTCTTCTGGGCGAGGCGTACTATCGGGACAATGATCTCCCTTCTGCCCGCGTCCAATGGGACTACGTGCTGGAAGTAAAACCTGACTGGCCCGGCTTAAAGGAAAAATATGACAAACTCTTCCGCGAAGAGTCGGTAGAGCGGAACTTCAACAATTCGTCGACCCGTCACTTTCAGTTGAGCTATCCCAAGGGGGTTTCTCAAAATACGCGCTTCAAAGTCTTATCGATTCTGGAGCGGGCCTACTCCGATATTGGACGAAAACTCGG
>JAUIMA010000658.1 GCA_030432675.1 Candidatus Hydrogenedentota bacterium
TAACGCAAGACGCTTCGGCGGCGGAAAGCGGTCCGACGGGCCCCTTCGTTGGGCACGTCTCGGAAGACTCCGCGAAAATCTGGTATCGTCCCGAGAAGGCGACCACCTACCTGCTCATCGTTTCACCGGAACAGGGCGAGCCAATTCGGGGACAGGCAATTTCCAGCGCGAATAACGACCTCTGCGTCACGTGGGAAGTTTCCGGTCTGAATCCCGGCACGCGCTACGGGTACCAGATTATCGATGAGGACAAACAGGTATTGGCAGGCGGCGACGACTGCCACTTCACAACCGCGCCCAAGGCGGGGGAATCAGGAAAGGTCTGCCTGGCCTTTGGTTCCTGCGCCCGCATCAGGCCCCTCAAGCTCTGGCAACAGATGACGGACGAAGGTGCCCAGGGCGTGGTCCTTCTCGGCGACACGCCCTATATTGATTCAACGGACTTACAGGTCCAGCGCGACAAACACCGGGCCTTCCTCCAGGTGCCTGAGCTCGCAGGCCTCCTGCGGAATACCCCCACCTGGGGCACGTGGGATGATCACGACTTCGGCAAGAACGATTCGGACGGCACCCTTCCCGGCAAAGAAAATGCGCGCCAGGCTTTCCTGGAATACCGCGCCAATGAAGACTACGGCCGTGGCGACGAAGGCATCTACACCAAGTTTCGCTATGGCGCCATAGAGGTCTTCCTCCTCGATACGCGCTGGTTCGCCCGGACCGGTCCCTCGCCGGTGGCGCCCGACAAGCCCACGCTCCTCGGGCCGACCCAGTGGGCGTGGCTGCAGGAATCGCTCAAGGCCTCTACGGCGACCTTCAAGATTATCGCCTGTGGCATGATCTGGGACGACAAGGAAAACTCCGAGTCGGACGACTGGGGCACCTACACCCACGAGCGGAGCGCCCTCTTCGATTTCCTCGGCGAAAACAATATTACGGGCGCCCTGCTCATTGGCGGGGACATCCACTGTTCCCGGCTCCTTCAATACAAGACGGAAGCCCAGGTGGGCTACGCCATCCGCCAGTGTATTGTTTCCCCCATCCACGACAGCACCATCCCCTCCCTCAACGTGGCCCACCCCGATCTCATCGAGGGCGCGGCCATCCCCCACGTCTGGCTCCGCGTCGAGGCCGACACCACCCAGACGCCCGCCACACTGGAGGCCAAATGGATTCAGATGGACGGTGAAAAGATGTGGACCCTGTCGCTGACGGAGGAGGATATGAAAAAAGGATAGTTAATCCGCGCACAGATTTGGGAAGGGACCCCAATTGGCAGACGGAGCGACCTGTAAAGGAATCGAGGATGAAGCTTGGCGATATCGTGATACTGGCGGGCATTTCCATGGCGTCCTTTGCAGGAGTAGCCGCGCTAAGACGGGCCGTTTGACACGTCTCCATCTTCCCCCTCTGGCCCCTCCTCGGCGAGGGCATGGGCAAGTTGCTGGCGAAGTTGGTCCAACCCGGAAAATGCCAGAATGAGCCCGCCGATGAGGGTGCCGCCCACGGGGATTGGAAAACCCACCAGGCCACCGGCCAACAGCCCTTTCAACACGGCGCGTTGCCACCGCTCTTTCGCGAGGAACAACTGAATGTAGGTCGCCCCCGCAAAGCCCACGACAAAGCCGAAAAACATCGCGTGGGCCACGAGTGCGCCACCCGTCACCACGGTGCCGGAGAAGAAAAACCAGTCTGCGACCAGGATGAGTACCCCGGTAGCCGGATGGAGAAAGGACCGAATCGCCTGGTAGGACTGCTTGGAATGGGAGGGGCTGGTTGCGGGCTTATTCAAGAGTAACTCTCCTTTCTCCTCGATTGATGTGGTAAATACCCGGATGGGGGGCACTCTATTCGACCGGGGGAAGCCCAATGGACCCGCGACTCCGCAGGCAATAGCCTCGGTGCCGTATCGTCCGGCCCCCAATCCTTGCTTTAATGCTTTTTCTCGACACTAAATTTCTTCATACTTCCTTCATATTCCCGATATGAGACTGACATAAAACTAACTTGACAACCTGAGCCGTACGTGCAATTATGGGGTGACCGACTCGTACTCTGAAACTAGTAATGCTAGACAGAATCGGTCGGTGGCTCCAAGCGGATGGAGCCTACCCGGCAGAGGAGAGGAAACTCGCAGGCGTCTGAGAGCAGAGCCTGCGACAGGAAGGAGGCATCCCACCCCCAATTTCGCTTGGGTGATCGGCAGATGCGGGCAGTTTCGGGCATTCGTCTCACTACCTTGATAGTTTCTGCACTCGTTTTCCATCACCAAACTCGACAATAACAAGTTGTTTACGTTATCAGTTACTTTACATACCCTCCTAAAAGGAATACGGACAATGAGAATAAATACATCTGCACAAGCTCGTCGCGGCTTTACGCTGATCGAGCTCCTCGTCGTTATTGCAATCATTGGCATTCTGGCCGCCATTCTACTTCCGGCCTTGGCCCGGGCACGGGAAGCGGCGCGTCGCTCCTCTTGCCAGAACAACCTTAAACAGCACGGCGTCATCTTCAAGATGTACGCCAATGAGAGCGCGGGCGAGATGTTTCCCCCCCGCTCCGTCCGTTACTGGCAGGATTACCCCGCAGGTCGGGGCCTGGGCGTGACGCTTGAGCGCGCTTACTCCACGGAAGATCTCTATCCTGAGTACCTCACGGACTTCCACATCCAGTTTTGCCCGTCGGATGCGGATTATGGCCGCTCAAAACTGGAAAACTTCCTCTGGGCTGACGAAGGTGCCAACATGCACCGCACCATCGGCAATGGCTGGGAGAATTCTGGTGACCCCATCATGGCCGGAAAAATCGGACCCGGAACGGGCAGCCAGCGCTGTAACCCCGCCCTCTACGACCCCGCCACGGAATGCTACTACCACGGCGGTTACTGGTCCTACAACTACTGGGCCTATGCCATTGATGGTGCATGGTTCCAGACCGAAAGCGACATCGCTCTCTTCTTCGGACAGACCCTCACCGAAGGTGCTGGCGACCAGGCCATCAACACCAGC
>JAUIMA010000659.1 GCA_030432675.1 Candidatus Hydrogenedentota bacterium
GCCAGCAACCGGTAGTAGCGCTGTCGAAACAAAACGAGGCCAATAAACACAATGATCAGGCCCGAGATGATTCCGGTCCAGAAATTCACCTGTTCCTCCGAGAGCCAGTCGTCGAAGTAGAGCGTCACCAAGCCCAGAAAGATGACACTCCAGGTGTGGGTGATGGTCACCACGATACCCAAGACCAGCGCATGCCACACCGTGCCCCGTTCCCCCACGAGGTAGGCGGCCATCACCGTTTTGCCGTGTCCGGGGGCCCAGGCATGGCCCATGCCCAACAGGGCGGCGATGAAGAGCCCCAACAGCAACAGCGACGGAGGAAGTTCGGGTGCCCGAAGAATGATCGAAACCCGGTTCATCAGGCGGGAAGCATAGGTGTTTTCGCCCGTTCGAGTGCCCGTCTCAAAGGTTTCGGAGGAGACATCGTTCGCGATGGATAAAATCGGTTTTCCCGGGCCACCTGGAAAGTCATCCTGAAAACCGGGTTCCACCATGGCCTGGGCCATCCCCTCCGACATTCCCGTCTCGCCAGCGGCCTCGGCGAGCCGCGCGGTCGATGTCCAGCCGAAACGCTGGGCTTCCGTTACTTCCGCCGTAGCAGTGGGCGAAGCCTCGGCCCGCAGGGTCAACTGAAAGGTAGCTTCGCGGTTGGTGTAGGCTCCCGGCACTTCAACCACGGCCGAAAGCCCACCGTCCATAGTCTCGGTGGCATCGGCGAGTGACTTACCCGTCAGCAGGAGGCACTCGTGGGTGCCTTGTTCCAAGGGGTAGTTGTCGGACTGAATGGAGAGGCTTGTTGTTTGGGATGGGGGCCAGGCTAATTCCCGTGCCTCAAAGTCCAACAGGATGTTGAAGACGACCATGCCGCTGTTGCCTTGCAGCAGTACCAGCTTGTGACGCAAGAGTGTCAAGGGCGTTTGGTGGCCGTCCATTGTCAAAGCCAGTTGGGCCTCCAACTGGGGGATTCGTTGCGCCAGATAACCCTCGACTTCTTCCTTCGTAATCTCACTGTCGAAATCTGTGTCGAGCATATCGAGCTCGGTGAAGGAAGGGATCTCCGCCACGTCGAGGAGGTAGTGCAGACGGAGGACCGGGCCACGGCCATCGACCACGAAATATTGGTTGATGGAGAAATCGCCCAAGGGGTGGGCTGCCGCCATGGAAGCCAGGGGTAGAAGAAAGCCGACGATAACGCGGGCTGCAACACGTTGGGAAATCACGATGATACCTTCCAATCGGGAAGCCTTGAGGCCGTTCAGCGCGCTATTGTACCCCGCACTCTGTCGAAAGGGCGAATTGCCCCGTGAGCCTGAAACTTGCGCCTCCGCCATGCGCGTCGGTATGGTTGCGTCACGTTCCAACACAGTCGACCGATTCTTTGAAAAGCCACTCCATGACCACACCCCCAACGTCCCTGAAGCAACCCGTGACCATACTGCCTGGTGTGGGCCCCAAGCGGGCCGAGCTGCTGGCACAATTGGGAATTGAGCGGGTGCGCGATCTGCTCTATCATTTCCCCCGGGACTACCAGGATCGCCGCTCCTTTACCGCCCTGGGAGATGTGGCAGAGGGTGACCGCGTGACCGTGCTGGCCACCGTGAAGAACGCCCGGAATCAGCGGATGCGGGGGCGCAATTCGATGGCTATTCTCACCCTGGAAGATGAGACAGGCACCATTCGGGCGACCTTTTTCGGTCGCGGCTACCTGGCCAATTCCACCCTTCGGCCTGGTGTGAGAGCGATCTTTCATGGCGTGGTGGAGAAATACCAGGGACTCGCACTCAAAGGGCCGGACTACGAAGTGGTGGAGGGTGAAGAAGGTGACGAAGGGTTGAGTGGGGCTATTGTACCTATTTACCGCCTGACCGAGCAGGTCGGTCAGCGCATGCTACGCACCCTCGTTCGTGATGCCCTGGCCTTGTTCAACGGGGCCTTACCCGAAACCTTGCCCGAAGGGGTGCGGGAGGCCGAGGGCCTGTCCGCCCTGTCGGATTGCATCCACCAAATCCACTTTCCAGAGAGCAGTGAAGCGGCCGATCAGGCCCGGGCCCGTATGGCCTTTGAGCACATTCTCACCATTCAACTGGGGGTCTGCCATAAACATGCCCACCGAAAATCGGAAACCGGCATTGCCCATCGTATCAACGGGCCCCGGCTCGTCGCGCTGGGAAAAACCCTGCCCTTCGCCTTGACCGCGGCGCAAGACCGGGCAACCTCCGAAATCCTGCACGACATGTCGGTGGCCCATCCCATGGCCCGCCTGTTGCAAGGGGATGTGGGTAGCGGCAAGACCGTGGTGGCAGCCCATGCCATGGCCGCCGCCCTCGATGGGGGCTATCAGGTGGCCTTTATGGCTCCCACGGAATTGTTGGCCGAACAGCAATACCAGTCTTTTTCGCGCCTCTTCTCCGGGATGGAGGTAGTGGTTTCCCTGCTTACCGGCAGCATGCGGGGTGCCGCCGCGATTCGCCGGGAGGTGGCCGCCGGGGTGGTACATGTCCTGGTGGGCACCCACACCCTCTTTCAAAAAGACACTACCTTCGCCAAACTGGGCCTCGTCGTTATTGACGAACAACATCGATTCGGTGTGGCCCAACGGGCCGCCCTGCAGGCCAAAGGCCCATCGGTGGACGTGCTGCACATGACCGCCACCCCCATCCCCCGTTCCCTGACGATGACGCTCTACGGCGGGATGGACCTTTCGCTCATCGACACTATGCCGCCGGGCCGTAAACCCGTCAAGACCCGTTGCATCCCAGAATCCAAGGTGGCCGGGTGCTACGATTATCTCCGGGAGCAGGCCGAGGCAGGGTACCAGAGTTTTGTGGTGTGCCCCCTGGTGGAGGCGTCCGAAGTGCGCCAGACCGCGACCGCCGTAGAAGACCACTTCGCCGAGCTGTCTACGGGCGCCCTGGCCGGGGTGCGTACCGCCCTGTTGCATGGGCGCCTGGATGGCGGGGAGAAGGACGCTATCATGGCCGCCTTCGTGGCCGGGGAGAT
>JAUIMA010000070.1 GCA_030432675.1 Candidatus Hydrogenedentota bacterium
GCCTCGAGCTGCTCGCCGGAGGCCAGCGGGACCTCGCCGCCGTCGTGGCCGACCGAGATCAGCCGCCAGGTGTCCGCGCTGTCGCGCTGCGCGAGGTAGTCGGTCAGCGCGTCCGACAGCGCGAGCGCGCTGGGCCAGCGCCGGGTCAGGTCGGCGTCGAGCGCGCGGTCGTAGATCGCCTGTAGCTCGCGGTCGATGTGCGGCAGCGAGCGGACGTCGGGGGCCGGCATCAGCGCCGCCTCGATCGCGTCGTCGAGGGTGCAGCCGGGCCGCACGGGGTTGGGGGCGCGACCGGTCAGCAGCCACAGCAGCAGGCCGCCGAGGCTGTAGATGTCGGTGGCCTCGTTGACGGGCAGCCCGGCGAGCTGCTCGGGCGCGGCGAAGGTCGGCGTGCCCTGGGCGCCGTGGCTCGAGCCGAGCAGCCCGTTGGGGTCGATCTCGCTGACCAGGCTGAAGTCGATCAGCACGGCGCGGTCGCGCTGGATCAGCACGTTGGCCGGCTTGATGTCGCGGTGCACCAGGCCCTGGGCGTGCGCCGAGGCCGCGGCGTCGGCGAGCTCGATCACGCGCTCGATCGCCCAGCGCGGCGGGAGCGCGTCGATCCGCGCCAGCCGGTCGAGCGGGCGCGCCCCCTCGAGCAGCTCGGTGACGACGTAGTGCAGCTCGAGGCCGTCGGCGTCGACCGACCCGCTGCCGAGCAGCTTGACGACGTTGGGGTGCGAGAGCTCGCCCAGCGCGAGCACCTCGCGGCAGAACGCGCGCGTCTGGCGGGGCTGCTGGAAGCCGGGGCGCGGCTTGTAGAGCTTGAGCGCGACGGGGCGGTCGTCCGCCAGCTGTCGCGCGCGGTAGACCTGGCTGGCCGCGCCCTCACCCAGTCGCTCCTCGAGCCGGTAGCGACCATCCCAGATGGTGTCGTCCTGCATGATCATCCTCGCGCTCCGGGGTCGGGGTCATGGAAACGGATCGGGGCCTCGGGCAGCGGCGCCGTGGGGACGGCGCGTGGCGCGGGCTCACGTGGAGGTGCGGTCGCCTGCGAGGCGAGGATCTGGCGGCCGAGCACGCCCGCACAGAAGCTGAGGGTGTAGACCAGCAGGGTGGTCAGCGGGTGCCAGCCGACCCGGCGCGGGCGCGCCTCGGGCCCTTCGATGTCGCCTGAGCGCTCTGAGGGCTCGAGGCGGGGGGCGAGGCGCAGGTCGCCGACGACGGCGAGCAGGTCGCGCTCGATGCCGCCCATGCGCAGCAGCCACTCGACGCGCAGCGCCCGATGCCCCTCCTCGGCGGAGAGGTGGCCGAGGACCGAGGCGACGCCGCCGTCGACCGGTCGAGGCCGGGAGGGGCGCTCGCGGAGGCGCGCGAGGTCACGCCGGGTGTAGGTCGCGCCGTGCGCGCGGAGCTGCGCCAGCAGGGTCGTGTCCGACAGGCGCGGGCGGGGGCCGCTCGCGTCGTCGCGCCGTGGGTTCCTGGTCGACATACCGCACGGCAGTGCAAGGACCGTGCCACGGCGCAGATTCGCCGGCTAGAGCGCTCCGGCGGCGCTCGGCTCGTGCAGGTCCTGCACCGTTGTGCGTCGTGCATCGTCGCCCGGCATGGCCAGCGCCGGCGCGAAGGCGACCGACGCCTCGGCCAGCTGCCGCAGCTCGGGCTCGGTGTCGAAGCGCGCGCGCGCGCGCAGGGCCACGTCGCGGCCGAGCTGCTCGATCGGTTGACGCGTCGCGGCGTCGACCGCGGCCGCGCTCGCGTCGCGCAGCAGCGCGATCAGGCGCAGCCAGACGTCGAGGTGCGGGCCGGCGCAGCGCGCGACCGGGAGCACGACGTCGCGCAGCAGCGACTCGAGGCCGACCAGCCTGGTTCGCAGCCGCGCCGCGCCGTCCGCGTCGCGCCGGAACGGGTCGGGCTGGATCCGCGCGACGAGGCGGCACAGGCCCCCGGTGATCCGGTCGACGCAGTGGCGCGCCGTCGTCGGATCGTTGACGCCCGGCGAGAGCGCGCGGACGGCCATCTCGACCAGCTGGGCGAAGGCGAAGCGCACGTCCTGCAGCGAGGTGCGGTGGCTGCTGATCGTGATGCAGCTCCCCAGGCTCCGCTCCAGGCGCTCCAACATCTCATTAAAGACCTGTATGAGCTGATCAAATTCATCGCCCAGTCCCCGCTGTGGAATGCGCTGTTCCAGCGCCTGCGCCGTAATGCCTTCCGTCGCCTCGATGAGAGCGGTCAAGGGACGCACCGCCTGCCACGCCAGGAACCACGCTCCGCCCCCCGCGCAACCAAGAGCCATCACAAAAGCAAGCAGGAAGGCCGCTTGCAGCCGGTGGGCATGGGCCAGGTAGGGTCCCATATCAGCCGCCACGATGAGGCTACGTTCGGGACGGTGCTGGAGGGCGACACGCCACGCCGAAGCATTCAGGAAGACCGTGCGCGGGTGGGGTGGAGAATTCTCGGGATGGCCGAGTCGCGGAAGCAATTCCTCTGGCCAGGGAGCACTCCGGTAGATAATCTCCCCGGAGCGGCTCAAGACAGCAAACGCCAGTTGGTGAGTCGGATCCGCTTCAGACAGCCGCGCGAGGGCATCTTCAAAGGCGCGCCAGGCCCGACCGTCAGCTGGGGCGGAGGCCTGCCCACTCGCCAGGGCGACCAACTCACTATCCAGCCGGTGAATACCCGTCAGGTCGTGAATCATCGTCCAGGTCCACGCACCAAAACCCAGGATTACCAAGCCCGAGACCACCACCGAAAGCACCAGGATACGGAGGCGGAACGAGCGGATCTTCATCCTTCGCCATCCTTTCGAATGCGATAACCAACCCCGCGAATTGTCTCAATGAGGGGGTTCTCTTTGTCGGGGGAAACCTTTTTACGCAAACGCTGGATATGGACATCCACCAGATTGGTGCTCGGGTCGAAATCGTAACCCCAGACATGCTCCAGCATCTGGGTCCGGGTATAGACTCGACCGGGATTCCGCATGAGGTATTCCAGCAAACTGAACTCCCGGGAAGTCAGTTTCACCGGTGCGCCCCCACGCTTGACCTCGCGGGTCAACACGTTGACCGTCAGGTCCCCTGCCTGGAGCAAACTCATCTGCTCCTCGGAGCTGCGCCGCATGACCGCATGGAGCCGAGCCGTCAATTCTTCCACGTAGAAGGGCTTAGTCATATAGTCATCGGCACCCGTATTAAGTCCCTCGATGCGCTCATCCAATTCCGAGCGGGCCGTCAAGAGAATGACCGGTGTCGTGTGGCCCTTCTTTCGAAACTGCTTCAGAATGCTGAGACCGTCGCGACCGGGCAACATGATATCCAACACCACCGCGTCATACGGGGTGTCCATCATCCGGGCCAGTCCCTCGTCACCGTGATCACACAGCTCCACCAGAAAGCCCTGTTCCGTCAGGCCTTTCTTCACAAAATCGGCAATCTGCTTTTCGTCTTCTACCACCAGGATTTTCATGGCCGCAGTATAGCATGGGCTTGTCTTTTACAGGCAGTTCAGAAGATTACATTTCTGTCATGAAAGGCCATCTCTTGCTGTCATGTTGGCCCGCTACACTTCAGACATGAAAGACAGCACGGGCGACGTGAAGCGGGTGCTTCACCAACTACCGCCCCTGTCGGAGGAACACACCATGAACGCAACGACCATAACCCAGCAAATCAACCACCATTCCAAAACGGCCGTAATCGCCGGCACCGTACTGGCCGCTACGACCCTCTTCTCCCTGACGGCCGATGCACAGGGGCCCAAGCGGGCCTTCTTTGAACGGGCCGACCAGGGAGAGGAAAAGACCTGCCAGGTCGATCACAAACAAGACGGTGAACGGGCACACCGCCCGCCCCGTGGTGACATGGAAGGGCGTAGAGGACACGATGGCCCTCCGCCCCGCGAAGGGTTCGGCCCGCGGGGTGACCGAGACTTTGATGGCCCGGGCGATCGCCCGGAACGTCACGCCCGTCGCGGTGAAGATGGACACCGTCCCCCCCAGTTTCGTGGTAGCCGTGGTGAAGGACCTCAAGGTGGCTTCGACGGTCCCCCTCGGGGACGGCGTGGCGGTGAAGGTCCCGGCCAACGCCCCGGACCGCCATCCTTTGAAGATATAGACGCCGACGGCAATGGCAGTATCAGTAGCGCAGAATTCAAGGCCTTCCATGACCGCCGACCGGAACGAGGCCCCGAGGGCAATCGTGGACCCCACGGACCTGGTGGACCCGAAGGCAATCGTGGTCCCCACGGTCCTGGCGGACCCGAAGGTAACCGAGGACCCCACGGTCCTGGCGGACCCGAAGGTAACCGAGGACCCCACGGTCCTGGCGGACCCGAGGGCAATCGTGGACCTCGCGGTCCTGAAGGCCCCGGACGAGGACCAAGTGCCCCGCCCGTGGAATAGTCTCTAAGACCCTCCCCCTCCCAATGCGCCGGGGCGGTCCGAAAGGATCGTCTCGGCGCGCATTTTCACAGGGGGAGGAAAAGTTCATTTCGAATCCGTCTCCAAAACCCCGTGCTACCTAAAAATCGCGGCAGTTGCAGCCTCTTGCATCACAATTACCGTAAACGCTTCAGCATGGTAGGCACATACCACTACTTACGCGGGTATATTATTCGACGGGTTCCATCAAACGTGGGTGTTGTTGCGGGCAGAAAAAAGCGCCCCTTCAGGGAAAACGCCACGTCGCCGAATCGAGTAACTCAATGGCCTTATTCAATACGGCGTCGTTGCCATCCTTGTAAATCGCGGCGGCGCTGGTGCGATCCAGGGTAAAGACCGGATCAGGGACGACGTTGCCGACCCCTTCTTCATTGGAAACCCCTTGTATCGCTCCAGCCTCGTCGAGCGAACGACGGGCCGGATACATGATGACGAAATTCCCTGGCAAAATCAGGTCGACCGTCGGCACGCCCGCCGAACCGTGGGTACCCGAGGCTCCGAATACCCGCACATTGTCCCGACCGGCAAGAAAGCCCGCAAAGGATTCCGCTGGCCCCATGGTATAGGAATCCACGAGCAACACAATGGGACCTTCGTACACAGGTAGCTCCGGCTTGATGTGCACCGTATCCTCTGACTCCACCAGGTAAGTCAGCAATTCGGTATCCCACTCACCAGGAGTCTCAAAAAAAGTTTCTTCCGACACCAGACACGTCAGCATGTTGGGCACCAGCGTGGCGTCGCCCCCTTGGGTTCCCCGCAGATCCAGCAAGAGTCCGGTGGCTTCTTCTTTCACCGCAAGTCGGACCGCCGCCTTAAAATCGCGCACCGGGAAGGGGGTGGAAAGGGTCGGGGCAATGGCCGCTACACGCACGTAACGGTAAATGTCGTTTACTGAGCGGGTCTTAACGGGACTGTCAAAGAGTTCGACGGGCGTCCACAAGGGACGATTCAAGGCCAAGTGTTCAAAACCATCCATTTCCAGCACGACCCGGGCACTGCGCGTTTCTGTGTCGCCCGGGTTCATGAAGGTAATGGTCTGCACTGCGCCTTCCGGCCCGCGGGGGAGCCATGTCAACTGCTGTTGCCGCAACGCGTCGGACGTCGCTGCCGGATTGTCGGCCCAGAACACCTTGGTTGCTGCCAGGGCCTCAGCGACCGGTTTGTCATTCCACGTCAGTATGGTCGCTCCCCGGGCAATACCCACCGTATCCGCCGGTCCTTCTTCGACCAGGTCAGCGACAATGACGCTGCTGTCGGCCAACTGCGCCAGAGCGAGGCCCGCCGATCCCCCTTCGTCACGGTCACGCAGCAACTCATTCGCGTCAATGAGCACGTTCCCGTCGGGAATCTGGTAGAGATACGTGCGGAGGGCGCGGTACCAGCCCGCCCGGTCTTTCGTCTCTTCTGCGGCAAGCACCTTGGGGGCGGTCTCCTCATAGAGGGCCTGCCAATTGATGCCTTTGTGCTCGCTGTAGGCATAGTCCCGTTGAAGACGGGTGTGAAGAATGTCAAAGGCCTTGGGCCATGGCCGACTCCGCAGATCATTCTCCCCGCGCAATACAGCGGGCAGGGGAATATCGGGCACCGGGACTTCGAGGCCGGTAACCGGGATACGGGCCTTGGTGGTACACCCGCCCGAAAACAGGGAAAGAAACAGACTCATACCCACAAGGGCACTGCCAAAAACAGAAAAGCGCTTGCGCTGATACATACAACCATCCTGACTGAAAGGTGAACGGGGGCAGCCCCCTGAACCAAGTGTGCGAAACCGCTTGAACCCAAGACAAGGCGGTCCCCAAGGATGCACCCAACTACCTTAGCATATTGTCGGCAGAGCGCCCAACGTCGCCACGGCCCGTCGTACCGGGTGCACCGGAAAAAGCCGGTCAATCCGACTTGACATTATATACAAACGCTTTGACATACTCGCCGCGAATGGCCTACTTGGGCCTGAACGCGCTTCCAAATCCACGGGACAACCCGCCTTAAAAGGAATCACCATGCGCCCTTCCCTACCCGGTTGGAAAGACAAGATCCTCTTCACACCCGGCCCCTTAACCACCAGCCAAACGGTTAAACAGGCCCTGCTACGGGACTTTGGCTCCCGAGACCATGCCTTCATCGAGCTGGTGGCCGATCTGCGGAACCGTCTGCTCCATATTGGACAGGTAGACCCGGAAACCTATGTCGCCGTACCCATGCAGGGCAGTGGCACCTTTTCCATCGAAGCGGTCTTTGCCTCCACCATCCGCCCCGGGGGCAAGGTGCTCCTGGTCATCAACGGGGCCTATGGTGAGCGCATGGCCACCATGTGCACCATGCTGGGCATCGAAACCACCAAACTCGTCTTCCCCGAAAACCAGGCCCCCGACCCCGAGGCGGTCCGCGCCGCCCTGAAGGCCGATGACACCCTCACCGATATGGCGACGGTCCACTGTGAGACCACCACGGGCATTATCAATCCCGTCGAAGAGCTCGGGGCCCTGGCCCGGGAATTTGGCGTGCGCTACTTTGTGGATGCCATGAGTAGTTTCGGTGCCGTGCCGCTGGATCTGGCGGCCGCCCATATCGATTATCTCGTCTCCTCCGCCAACAAGTGCATCGAAGGGGTTCCGGGATTCGGTTTTGTCATCGCGCGCCGTGAGGCCCTCGCCGCCACCGAGGGCTGGGCGCGGAGTCTCAGTCTCGATTTGCTCGCCCAGTGGCGCGGTCTGGAGGGCAATGGACAATTTCGTTTCACGCCGCCGACCCATGTGCTGCTCGCCTTTTATCAGGCCCTCCTCGAATTGGAGCAGGAAGGCGGCGTTGCGGGTCGTGCTGCCCGCTACGAAGGAAATTACCGCACCCTCATTGAAGGCATGGCCCGTCTGGGCTTTACCGAATACCTTCAGCGGGAAAAGCAGGGCTATATTATTACTTCCTTCCTCTATCCCGACCATCCCAATTGGGACTTCAACGGTTTTTACGACCGCCTGAATGCCCGGGACTATGTGATCTACCCCGGCAAAGTGAGCGACGCGGACTGTTTCCGTATTGGGAACATAGGCCGTATCTTCACCGCAGACGTACAGGCCCTCCTGGCCGCCATTGCCGATGTGCTCGTTGAAATGGAAATCGACTTAACGGCGTAATACGCCCGCTACCCGCTCGGAGAACCCCATGGATTTTTACACCCAACGTCAGTATCGCGGTCGGCTGAAGGCCGCCATCTTTGATTGGGCCGGCACTACGGTCGACTATGGATGTCGCGCACCGGCCGGTGCCTTTCAGGAGCTCTTTCGTGAGCACGGAGTGGAAGCCACGATTGCCCAGGCCCGGGAACCCATGGGCATGCACAAGCGGGATCACATCGCCACCATGCTCGCCATGCCCGCCCTTTCCGCCCAATGGGAGAAGGCCCACGGTGCTCCCTACACGGATGAGGATGTCGAGGCCCTCTTTCAGAAGTTCATCCCATTGCAGCTCGCCGCCCTGCCCAACTTCGTCGATGTCATTCCCGGCGTCGTGGAAACGGTAGACGCCCTGCGCAAACGGGGGATGAAAATCGGTGCAACGACCGGCTACAACGAGGAAATGATGGCCATGTGTCAGAAGGCTGCCGCCAAAGCAGGCTACGTGCCTGATGTCACCGTGGCCGTGACGCAAGTCCCTGCGGGACGCCCGGCACCCTGGATGGCCGTCAAGGCCGCCATGGAGTTGCAGGTATTCCCCTTTGAAGCCATCGTAAAAGTGGGTGATACGGTGACCGATGTGCTCGAAGGACTCAATGCCGGCATGTGGACTATCGGTGTCACCAAAACCGGCAACGAGGTGGGGCTTTCCGAGGCTGAGGTCGCAGCCCTTCCCGAGGTCGAGCGGCGTGCCCGTATCGACAGTGCAACGGCGAAACTCGCCCAGGCAGGGGCCCACTATGTGGTGGAAGGGGTGGCCGACATCCTTCCCCTGCTGGACGATATCGATGCCCGACTCTCTCGGGGCGAGCGTCCGTAATTCCTGACTCGCCGGGATAGCCCATTCAAGGAAACCATACCCCCACACAACCGGGTGGGGGTATTTTTTTGGTCCCCGCTGACCTGAATCCCGGTTTCGACCGAATCTAAGGGGAAGAGGGCATTCCCATCCACGCACATTCACTTCCCCAGCCCCATGACTTTATGACCGCTCCGGCTGCTGCGGGGGTATGCTATACTGGCCAGAAAACTGCTTTTCAATCACTATGGACGCGATCCGACGAGGTAATTCATGAAACGCTTTTCTATTGTTCCCTTTCTCTGTCTCCTCAGCCTGGCGGTCACACCGGGCTACGCCCCTGCTGATGCGGTAGACGGTGCTGCCACGCCTGACGCCGCTGCCCGCCTCCTGGAGTCCGCCCAGTACCTGAACGAACTGCCCGGCTTCTCCGTGGGTCTGGCCATGACCTTCGACCTGACGGGACCAGGCGGCCAGAATGAATCGCTGACGCTTAATGGCACCCTGGATTTCGAAGGAGACAAGCAGGCCCGCTTTACGGTCGTGGCGCCCGACGAGTCGATGGAACTCTATGTCTCAACGGAGACCACCTTTCTCTTTCTGAAAGAAATGAACCAGTATATGGACGGAGCTATCCTCGGCAGCCGGGAGAAAGCCCTGACCGCCATTCCGGCCGGTCCCTTCCGTGGCGCGCAGAAACTGCTGAGTGACTATCTCCACATGGCCCCCGATTTCAAGAAAACCCTGGATGCTTCCGAGGTCTCCGTGACAACCGGCGCGCCAGCCACCGGCCTGGATACAATCCGCGTGGAAGGCGATGGCATTGCTACCGAGTTTCAATTGCCCAGCGAAGGCAACCCCACGGTGAAACAATTTATGCTTGATCTCACAGAGCTGGCCAAGCAGGGGAATGCGGAGATTCAACGTGCCCACGTCACCTACGCCTTCTCCGATTGGAATGTGGCCCCTGAGTTTTCCGCCGATCACTTTTCCTTCGCTATCCCCGAAGGCGCGACCCCTTTCGAGCCCCCGTCACGGCAGCAGCCTCCGGAAAGCCCCTTGGTCGGCAAGCCAGCCCCCGATTTCACCATCCCCCTCTTCGCGGGCGGTAATCTGGATCTCGCCGCACTGAAGAAGGAAGAGAAAGTCATTATTCTCGACTTCTGGGCTTCCTGGTGCGGCCCTTGCCGTGTTGGCCTGCCTATCCTCACCAAAGTGGTGGATAAATATAAGGAAAAGGGTGTCGTCCTTTATGGCGTTAATGCCGGAGAAGATGAAGCCACGGTTCAGGCCTTCCTTGAGCAGACGGACATCGACCTGACCGTCGCCATGGACCCGAAGCGCGTTGCCCAGCGGGCCTACGGCGCCAACAGCCTCCCCACCACGGCTATCATCGGCAAAGACGGCGTCGTCCGTGAAGTTCACATCGGCGTGAGCCCCACCCTCGAGCAGGACCTCGATAAACTGCTGGCCGAACTCACCGAATAGTATTCGCCGAATTTCCTCGAATGCCACGCGCTCCCCTGAAACGCTCAAGGGAGCGCGTTTTTTATATCGGGCGTCATCTCGCACGTCGTGATGTCTGGTAGCCTGACCCTGCAAACCCCAAAAAAAGGTTCATGGGCAATTAGTCGGTACCTACAATGACTACCTCCGCCAAAACGAACTAGACCCAACAGTCGTGCCGCGCGATCCGGTATTCCCGGTTCGTGCGCGGGTTGGGAGATACGATTAAGTCACTATATAGAGGTCCCGTCCTGGGCCAAGGGAAATGCTCTAACCCCCCAATGACATCTTGAAGACTACCCACAACGACACCGCCACCAATGATGACCTACAGCTCCTTCGCACGAACTGGAGTACCAGATCGCGCGGCACGTCCATTGCTTGAGATTCTATCTGCAAAAAGATGCGTAACGACATCTATCACAAGAACCCATTGCAACAAGCTCTTAGCTCCGGCCCGTGCATTTGCGAATAAATCTTCCCCACTTATTGCCTTGAACCAATAAAAAACGCCCCCACCAACTCCGGAGAGCCTGGTGGGGGCGGATAGATTTCATAGCGGGGGTTACGGGTGGGCGTGACCACCTTCGCCGGCTTCATGAAGCACGAAACCCGCGTGATTGATGGGGAATTCAGTATCGAATTCACCCGCGTAGCGGACGAAGGACACGTGTCCATCCATATACAACACATTGGAACCACCGGGAATGTGGTTGAAGTGGGTTGCTTCTTCGGCGACGGCGTCGTGCATCACCGCGACGGTGGACTGGGCCTGTGCACTGCCTGCGGCATTGTTGATGTCGGTGATGAAGAATCGTTCGATGCCTTCCCGGAGACGGAGAACAGTGTCATAGCCGCCCACCGGTGTGGCGTTGCCCATATCGTCTTCCATGGGCCAATCGGCATCGACGGCGTCAATGTCGCCACCGCTTACCACATCCGCCATGGCTTCCACGGCGGCTTCGAAGTTGGTGAAGTCCACGATATCGGTGAACATCGTGTCAGAAAGGGCGTAGCCATAGTAATAGTAGGGCTCAACATTCAACTCACAGGGCTCGACTATACCGTTGTTACTGAATCCGGGCACATCTTCCCACAGTGGGCTGGGCGTCTGCCCCTGGTCCCAGTGTTCCAAGGCGGTGGCTCCCGCCGCGTTGCTTGGGCAAATCAGGACCTCGAAATCGGAGAGGTACTCCGGATAAACCTGATCGGGCTCGAATACCGCATTCCAGGGCTGGATTTCATTGTCACAGTTGAGCACTTTCATTTTGGGAAAACGCTCTCCCGGGGCTTCGTTGGCATACATCTTAAAAACGATACCAAGTTGTTTCAGGTTGTTTTGGCAACTGGCCCGACGGGCCGCTTCCCGGGCACGGGCGAGGGCGGGCAGCAAAATGGCGGCAAGAATGCCAATAATGGCGATAACTACGAGTAGTTCAATGAGGGTAAAACCAGTGCGACGCATGGCACAACATCTCCAGATAGATACTTTTCGGGTAACGGAACAAGGAATCGGAGGGCCAATATGCCGTCTTTCCGTCTGGCGTCCGTGCGCAGCACACACGGGAAACACAGGGCGTGCGCAGAGACACTACCAGCAATCACACCCGTGCGTGTAGAGGCATCGGGAGCGGAGCGTTTCGGAGGGAGAAGGGCAACTCGGCTGTCAGCAACCGGTTGGCGGAGCCCGGCTCTGGATAGGCCGGGCGTGAAACCCGTTGGGAGGTGCGTGGAGACCAAGACCGATATGCCCGCCCGTGTAAGGGAGCGCCAGGGCCAGGGCCACTAAGGGCAACAGGGCGGCAGCAGCGGTGGTGCAATACCAGCAGTGCTCATCCCCTTCGTGATGGTGCACAGAAGCCCCCAGCAGGGACACTGCGAGTAGCAGTCCCAACACCAGCAAGAGCTTTTGATTGTGTGCGCCGAACTTCATGGGGCATTCCACCTTAATGACAATGTATTCGCAATAGTACCACGGGGTGGTCAGACTGTCAAGCATCAATTTGGGAAAGTCCCCCAGAAACCAGTCGGGGCCCCATCCTTTCGGACGGGGCCCCGTGGGTGGCTGAGAACAGCTCAGCCAGCTATGTACACCAGGCGAATTGGACTATTGACCGGCTTCGTAGAGGTCGAGGCCAGCTTGGTTCATGGGGAAGGGGCTATCAACACCGGATCCGTACTTCACGAAGGACACGTGGCCATCCATGTAGAGCACGTTGGAGCCACCGGGGATGTGGTTGAAGTCGGCGGCGTTTTCGGCGACGCCGTCATACATGACCACGAGGGTGGACTGGGCCTGCGCACCACCGGCGGCGTTGTTGATGTCGGTGATGAAGAAGCGCTCGATGCCTTCACGAAGACGCAGCGCCGAATCGAAGCCGTTGACGGGGACTGGGTTGCCACCGTTGTCTTCAAAGAACCAATCTTCATGGACCGCGTTGGGGTCGACGGTTTCGATGAGGTCACGAAGCCCTTCGGTAGCCAACTGGAAATTATCGAAGTCGGCCTGGGTCTCGAACATCTCGTCGTTCAGCGCGTAACCGTAGTAGTAATACGGTCCAGCCGTGATTTCACAGGGTTCGAGGACGCCATCATTGCTGTATCCGGCGACATCGGCCCAGAGGGGGCTGGAGGTCTTGCCTTCGTCCCAGAGTTCAAGGGCGGAACCGGCGGACGAATTGCTGGGGCATACCATGGTCTGCCAGTCATTCAGGTAGTCGGGGTAGACCAACTCGCCATCAAAAACGCCGTTGACCGCGAAAATGGTGTCTTCGCAGTTATAGACCTTCATGGGAGGGAAGGAACCGCCTTCCGATTCGTTCGCATACATTTTGAACACCAAGCCAAGTTGCTTGAGGTTGTTCTGGCAGCTCGTGCGACGGGCGGCTTCACGGGCCCGCGCCAGGGCCGGCAGCAGAATCGCCGCCAGAATACCGATAATCGCAATCACAACCAACAGTTCGATGAGGGTAAAACCTTTGTTTTTCATGGTGTATCTCCGGTGAGTTTCTTTTCGTTCCTTGACCAACCAATATGTATCGTCATGCCTGTTCCACCACGCCATCTGAAAGAACTCTAAGGGGGGCGTTCTTCCGTGCGTATACGCTTCTGGCCAGAGCGATGGTGTGGGGAGGAACGGTGCAGCCGAACTGTCACCGCCATCAGGCAATTGCATTCTTTCAACTTTCCAGTGACGGACCGGCCCGGTGCACCGAGGCGGGTCCCATCGGCGCGAGCCGTTGTCCCTCTGGCCCTTTCGGGCGCTTAAGGGTCTACGTCTCGCGCTGACAACCAAACTATACCGTGCTTACGCTTTTTTGTCAAACTGTTTTTACGGTTTTACATTCACGAATCGGCGAAAGATGCCTTAACCCCTTGCGGCACGGTATACTACGCAGGAAAAATTTCTTGCAAAAGTACAACCGATTGGGGACAAAGCCCGGCCAATTCGGGTCAAAAAAGGCCCAAACACGGCTACGCCACTCCAAAGAAACGTCAAAATAAGGATTTGAAGACATGCCCTCACTCTCCACGCTGGAGCAATCCGTACTCGATGACCTCTTGAGCCGACGGGCTGATCTGGCCCCCTGCCAGGAAACCTTACTGGCCCTTCACGACGCCCTGGTCCAGTGCTATGAAGGAGGAGGCACCCTCTATACCTGTGGGAATGGAGGCTCCAACGCTGACGCCCTCCACATCGTGGGTGAATTGAACAAGAGCTTTGAGCGCCTCCGCCCCCTCAGCGACGACCTGAAGGCAAAGTTCCAGGGCCTGCCCTTCGGCGAGGAATTGGCCGAAAACCTGGAGGCCGGCCTCTCCTCCCATGCCCTGGGCTTCAATGGCGCCCTGAAGACGGCCGTGGAAAATGACAACGCCATCCGCGACATCGCCTTCGCCCAGGAGCTCAACGCCATGGTCAAACCGGGTGACGTGCTGCTGGCCCTTTCCACCTCGGGCAATGCGGACAACTGCCTCATGGCCATGTCAACGGCCAGGGCCTATGGCGCCACGGCGGTCTCCATGACCGGGCCCAAGGGCGGGAAGATGGCCGAGTTCGCCGATATCGCCATCAAGGCACCCGGCACCTCCACCAAAGTCATCCAGGAAGCCCATATCGCCCTGTGGCACACCATGTGCCTGCTCATTGAAGTCCACTACTTCCCCGACATGCGGGTGTAGCCCCCCTCTATCCCCATTGATACCCCCTGCCCGGGCCTGTCACTATGGCCCGGGATTTTTTTATGCAAAAACGACTCCGATTTCTATTGGCCTACGGGCTCTATTGTGTGACCGTCTGCGCACTGCTCTTGCTCGCAGTGGAAGGGATGCTCCGTGCCCTGACCGAACGCCCCTTCGGCCTCTTCGACGCCACGCCCCTGAACCACACCAGTCTCTACCACCCCGATAGCCGCATTGTGATGGAGCTGATGGCCTTCCCCTACGTGATCGAAACCAATCACCTGGGCTTTCGCGGTCCCGAAGTCACCCGAGACAAGCCCCCGGGAACGACCCGTATCATCGCGCTGGGGGACAGCATCACGGATGGCTACCTGGTGGACAATCCCGACACCTACCCGGCGCAACTCCAAACCCTGCTTTTGACCCGAAACCACCCGACGGAAGTCATTAACGCCGCACGGGGTGGCTCCACCATCGACCGGGAATTCTGGATACTGCGCCAATTCTGCGCCGATCTTGATCCCGATGTCGTGGTGCTCACCTTTGTGGGCAATGACATCTACGAGATGGGCAATCGCTCGGTTGAGCAACTCCTTCACTACAATCCCGAGCCGCTGGTCTTTGCCAACCGCGCGGCCCTGTGGGCAGCCCGCAGTGCCACCGGCGAGTGGCTACTTGACCGTTACTTTGCCGCGCGCTTCACCGGCTATCGGGGACGGGACCTGCCCCACACCCCCACACTTGGCCCGGAGCGCTATGTAATTCCGGGTGCCACGGACTACGATACCCTCCTTCCCCAGGCGCGGAATGACCTGCAGGGACTGAAGCTTCATCTCCCCGCTCTCGACGCTGCCCTGCAGGAGCGGGCCGACGTCTATCTCGCGGTCCTGTCGGAAATGAAATCCTGGTGCGACACCCGGGACATCCAGCTGGCGTGGGTATGGTTTCCCACCTTTGTGCAGACCTACGGAAGCACTGCCGAAGAACCCTTCTATGACTATCTGATTCCCCGGGTGGAAGCGGCGGGCATCCCGGTCACCGACGGGGTCCCCGCCTTTCGTCAGGCGGACCGGGGCACGCCCCTGTACCTCGCCCCCGTGGACTATCACCTCACCCCCGCAGGCAACCGACTCCTCGCCCGAACAATCGCGAATGGGCTGGATGAACATGGTATACTGGCCCCGGCCAACAAGGAGGTTGAGTAGCCATGCTGAATGTGGGATTGATCGGTTTCGGGTATTGGGGTCCGAACCTCGCACGCAATTTCAACAGCAACCCCGATTGCACCCTGTGTGCCATTGCGGACGCCGACGAGGCCCAACGTGCCCGGGCCCAAGCGGCCTATCCCAACGCCTGCGTTTCCGATGCGGAATCGGTGCTCACCGACGCGCAGGTGGATGTCATCGCCATCGCCACCCCCGTCTCCACCCACTTTGAACTGGCCCGGTCCGCCCTGGAAGCCGGCAAGCACGTTTTTCTCGAAAAACCCATGACGACGACGGCCGAAGAAGCCCGCACCCTCGTCGCGCTGGCGCAAGAGCGGGGCCGCATCTTAATGGTCGACCACACCTTTCTCTTTACCGGTGCGGTCCAGACCATGAAAAAGGCCCTCGACGCCGGCGAGTTGGGGCGTCTGTTCTACTACGACTCCGCGCGGGTCAATCTCGGCATTTACCAGCGGGATGTCAACGTGGTGTGGGATCTGGCCCCCCACGACTTCTCCATTCTCCATTACCTCCTCCCCACCCTCCCGGTGGCGGTAAGCGCTCATGGCGCCGACCATTTCGGTACCGGTTTGGAGGACATGGCCTATGTGACCCTTTTTTATGCAGATAACTTCATGGCCCACCTCCACCTGAACTGGCTCGCGCCCGTGAAACTCCGCCGTATCATGGTGGGGGGCGACAAGAAAATGCTCATCTGGGACGACCTCAGTCTGGAAGAGAAAATCAAGATCTATGACAAGGGCATGGACGTCACCAGCCCGGAAGGCCGCTATCAACTGCTGGCAGAAACCCGGGTCGGTGCTATGACCGCCCCCGTGGTACCCCATGTCGAAGCCCTGGCCAGAGAGGTCGCCTACTTCGTGGAGTGCATCCAGGACAACACAACCCCCGTGAATGATGGTGTGGCCGGACATGCCGTCATGGCCCTGTTGGAAGCGACCAACGCGTCCCTCGCCAACGGGGGACAAACCATCTCCCTGGACTGGGAAGGCATGGCCCTGTGAGTACCCTCCCCGACTACAACCGGATCGCCGATGATGTTGTGCTTGGAAACAACGT
>JAUIMA010000071.1 GCA_030432675.1 Candidatus Hydrogenedentota bacterium
TGTCTTGGTTCCACCACCTGCGCTGACTATGGTTTAGAGTTACAAACACAAGAGTACAAAGGAAAAGAAAATGCCCACAGGTACCGTTAAATTCTTCAATGAAGCAAAAGGTTTTGGCTTTATCACCCCCGACGAAGGTGGTGATGACGTGTTCATCCACATTTCCAATGTGGATCCCTCCGAAGGCATTCTTTCGGAAGGTCAGAAGGTCTCCTACGAAGTAGGACAGGGCCGCAAGGGGCCGGAAGCCCAGGAAGTGCGTTCGGCCTAGGTTCGAGCTCACGGAATACCCGTTGACAGTTTAATCCGTGTATCGTGTGGATATAGTGCTGGGATTTGTCGCCTCACCCGGTGGGGCTTCGAAAGAGGCACAGGCTATATTGCATCGTCGATGACGACATACTGCAACATAAACCTTATATTGCGGATCATCCAATGGGCTTGGTGGAAAGCCCGTCGGGTTCTCGGGTATAACGTTTTGCTGTGGGGTTGCTACGGAAGGTGTTGGAAGTACTGGGCACTTGAAGGCTTCAAGGGCTCGACGATTCGCATCAGCCCCGGCTGACGCATACACAGATTATCAAAAGGCCAGGTAGCAGCAGGTGCTGCTTCCTGGCCTTTTTGCATAAAATCTGAAATGGTAGCCCGTAGGGGATTTGAACCCCTGTGACGGGACTGAGAATCCCGCATCCTAACCCCTAGATGAACGGGCCACCGAAGGTGGCAATAACGGCCTGACACCGTTGAATTTAAGAATGGCAGCCGTACTAGGACTCGAACCTAGAATACCCAGAATCAGAATCTGGTGCCTTACCAATTTGGCTATACGGCTGCAGAGGTAGTAGGCAAAGATTGTAGCCCATGGGGGGGATTTGTGTCAATAAATTGACCCGGAGACGAAACTTCTTCAGGAATTGGGCCTTTGGCCATCCAGAATCAGTCCGTCAGGAGGGCCAGGGTGGCCTGAATGTTGATCCCGAGGTCGAGGATATCCTCTCCAGCCGATTCGCCGGGGGCAATGCCTTCTATCTCATTGAGCAGTTTGCCGTAGAGGTTCATCATGTCGGCCATGGGCTTGAGTTGCTCGCCGATACGCATCGTGAAATCGAGGTTCATGTCGGCCTGGACCAGTTGTCCGTTATCCACGTCGAAGTAGATGAGGTTTTCCCCCCGCAACTTGAATTCCGGCAGGCTGAAGTTCATTTCTTCACCCAGTGCGCTCTCGGGGGAGCCCAGCGTGCCGTCTTCCTGGCTCGACACGATAGTCTGGCGGACGACACCGCAGTAGCGTCCGCGAAAGAGCTGAAAGCCCTCGAGCACGTTGGTCGCCGTGGAGGCCACCGCAGTGCCCAGACCCGGCACGGGCATGGCAAAATCCGAGGTCCATTGGGAGCCGGCGTCCAGATCGCCGGCCGGAAACTCCACGCTGGTGACAATCTCCTGGGGCGAAAGGAGTTGGTCCATGCCGGGGGCGCCATAGACCTGCAACACTTCCCCGGCGGGGGAGACCAGGGCGCGGGTGGGGGTGTTGAAAAAGTCGAGCTGGGGGATGCCCGCTGTGGAGTCGCCCTGGGCCGTGCTCAGGTGGTCGTTGCCGTGGCTGAATTCCGTACCGGCCATGGAATGGGTCAGGTTCACGGGGGCATCCATGAAGCTGCCGTTCATCTGCACCTGGTCAAAGGCGATTTCGATGGTGCCGTTGCCGAGGAGGTCGATGCTCTCGGTGCGCACGTGCATATCGCTGGTG
This sequence comes from Candidatus Hydrogenedentota bacterium, assembly GCA_030432675.1. GTDB lineage: Bacteria > Hydrogenedentota > Hydrogenedentia > Hydrogenedentales > JAEUWI01 > JAEUWI01. The sequence goes on from JAUIMA010000071.1 coordinate 1,748, forward strand.
AATTCCATGGCCACACTGCCGGGGCCCGTGAGGGATTCAATGCCGGAACCGCCCATGGTGGCATCTAGCGCATAGTAAAGGGTTTCACCGGGGATGAATTGATAGTGAAAGAGGGACTCGGCCGACGCGGGTTCGCCCAAGGGGTCTTCCGACATGCGCTCCTCGACAGTGGCACTGGAATAGCGGGTCTGCGGGTCGTGTACTTGCTCATTGACCCAATTGCCCGTTCCGAGGCCTGCCGCGACGGTGGTGGTTGCGAGGGCGCTCTTGCCCAAAAACGCGAGAAATTTCATAGGGAATCACAGCTCCTTCAACATCATGATGCCATAAAACTGTAAAACAGTCAATATCGATTGGGGTGGAAATCGGGGCGATAGGATTCAATTTCACAGAAATAGAATGGCCATACGACGGCGAAAAGAGACGTACTGGCCGTGCCGCGCGGAGCCTAAGCGAGTTCGATGAAGTTCGTGTGCGTGACGTCTGCATACCATCGAGGCCGGTAGCGAATATGCAAGTAGGGGATGAGTGTACGCACGAACCGGAGTACCGGATCGCGCGGCACGACGGGGCTTTACTTGCTCGAAACGGAGCGGGCCTTGATGCAATGGACATCGCCACCCTTTGTACAAAAGTAATCCGCGCCGTCCAGGCGAAGACGACGCGGATTGGGAAGGAGCAGGGCAGACCCGAGGGAGGTGGGCCGCCCTGCCGAGAGAGCTGACCTTAAGAAGTTAGTAGAGCGCGCGCAACACAAGGAAGAGCCCCAACAGACCGGTGGGCATTCCGATAAGGATGCCCACAAAGGTCAGGCAGAAAACGAGCCCCAAGACCATCAAGCCCGCACCGATGAGCAGGCTGCGCACGATGCCGAGCCGTGACTCTATGGCGGACACCACGTGCCAGAGTGCGCGCACGGGCCAGAAATACCAGCGTCCGTGGCGGGATTCCGACGGGACTGCGCTCATGAAGTTAACAATGCGTGTAACAAGGTGATGCTGATGATGGCGGCGAGTATGGCCAGGTGTCTGGGCGATACCTCTTCCATGATGCGTTCCTTCATGGGTTGTCTTTCAGTCGTTCGTCCCAATCATATTTGGTCGACGTGACAATGCTTTCCATGCGCTGAATGCGGCGGTCCAGGTTGTCGAAGGTGTCCTTCAGGCGTTGGAGGGCCATGGTGCTGGAGCCGGTGTAGGAGTTGTAAAACTCCGCGTCACTTTCCGAGTCGAATTCCACCAGGGGCTCAGGCTTCATGACCATCCCCGCGATGATGTAAGCGATTATGCCGGGCCAAAACCAGATGAGGAGCGTAGCAATCACGACAACGGCGCGCACGGCGAGTACGGGAATTTCCAGGTGGTCGGCCAGGCCCTTGCAGACGCCAAAGCCGGCCGTGTTCCGGGCGCGGTAGGGGCCGCCTGGGCGAGGGGATGAGTTGGGGTGGTTCATGAAATTAACCTTTCTAATGTGAGAAGGGGAAAATTTGAAGTTTGAAGGGTGAAGTGGGTGTCATTCGAGTCCGCGTAGGAATGTTGTCCCACAAGTCGCACCCGTCCCACCTGTCCCACATAAACTCCACTCATTCGCCACGCCCCTTATCCAACAAGATGGTTTCCAGCGACTCGACCCGCTCCTCCATTTTTTTCATGCCATAGAAAATTTCCTGCATGAGCTGGGATTCCTCATCACTCAGCCGACTGCCGCCCCGGGCACCAGTCATTTTCGATATCAGGTTGGTGATGATAAAGAGGGCGGCCAATACGGAGCCAAATACAATGGCTACAATGGCGACTGCGGTTTCGTCCATGGTGTTTTATTTCCTTCCCATTCTGGTGTGCGATGGCCACTTCGCCTGGGCCATTGGTGTTGCGAGTCAGCTGTTGCGGAGCCGTTGATCCCAGTCGTAGTCCCGTGCCGTGACGATGCTCTCCATGCGCTGGATGCGTTTGTCGAGGCTTTGAAAGGTGGACTGGAGTCGACGGAGGGCCATGGGTCGTGAGGTGGTGTAGCTGTTGTAGAACTCGTGATCACCATCGTTTTCCAGGGGCAACACGGGTTCGAGCTTCATCACCAGGGCCGCGACGATATAGACCACCCCCACGGTGAAGCCGGTGAAGATAAACGTGAGGATTGTGAGGACACGAATCCAGAAAACAGAAAAGTCGAAATAGTCGGCCAGTCCCCGGCATACGCCGAAAAACATGCCCTTGCGGCTGCGGTAGGGGCCGCTTTTAGGATGTTCATAGGAAGTGTTCATAGTAGTATATCTCCCGTGATTCTTTAGTAGCGTACCGAAGCTTCGTGGTCGGGCATGGGCGGCGGTGACTTGCGGTAATGTTCGCCCTGGTCGAGTAAGATGGTTTCCAGAGATTCTATCCGCTGGCCCATGCGCTCCATGCCGCGGTGCAGTTCCTGGATGATTTCCGTGTCTTCTGCATTGTAGGACTGGTCCCTGCGGCAGACCCCGTTGCGCCCCATGACATAAAGCCAGTAAAGGCAGCCGAAGATGAGGATGAGGGTAAATACGTAGCCGTTTATCATAGCAAGTGTCTCCTATCGTTAAAGGGTGCGGTCGCGGTTCAGCAAGATTGTTTCGAGGGATTCCATGCGTTGTTCCAGCGACTTGGCCTGACGAAACAATGCCTGCATTTGGGCGCTGTCTGCCGGCGCCTCCTGTTGTTCTTCCTTCAGCTTCCACCGCAACGCGATGAGGGCGGCGACCACAAGCATGGCCATGAGTGAGATTAGCGGGACGGCGGACATAGCGGCAGAACCAGTCTGAGCTACCCCGATAGCTGTGGGGGTCGGGACGGCCCAACCCGGTCCGGAATCGGGAATGAATTCGACGCGTTCAACCCAATCGGAATTCACTTCATGCACACTCCCAGACGCCAGAAGTCCCTTGGCGAATGCGCCGAGAAACATGAGTCCGATGGCGGCGAGTATATACATGATTGTTTTCATGGGTGGCTGCTTTCCAGGTTGTCAGGGCGTCTGTCTGCGGTCCAGCAGGATGGTTTCCAAGGCATCAATGCGCTCTTCCATACGCCGCGCTACGCGGTCCAGATCCCGGGCGAGCACTTCCCGTTCTGCGTCGTCGCTCCGGGGTGTCTCGCCCGTGCTGGTGCGGGGTGTCGGCGTGTGTTCACGTCCAAAGGCCCACCGTAGTAGCAAGGCCACCACGATGACCGACAGGAGAAGGCCCATCCAGGACGGGCGGGGTGAAAGGGGGCCAAAGGGAGTCATTACGAATGCGTGTGCGTTGTACCACACCGCGTTGCCCATCTGAATCGGGACTTCCACGGCATACACGAGTCCCCTTGCCAGGCCCAGGCATCCCAGGATAAGCAACAGGGCCAGTGTGATTCCGATTGCCTTCCTCATCTCGATTTTCTCCCTTGGGTTTGTAATGCCCCGGGTCGGTCGGACCCGGGGCGGTAGTTCACGGTTAGTGGTTGGCCGTGTTCTTGGCCTTGAGGGCCGCGAGTTCTTTTTCGATGTCTTCATCGACTTCCAGTTCCTTGAACTGGTCGGCGAGGGACGTCTTGCGGCCGTAGTTCACCAGCTCGGCATCGGCTTCCATGCGGTCGATGCGCTGCTGGAAGTTGTCGAAACGTTCCAGGGCATCCGACGTGTCGTAGCGGCGAATCTGCTGCTGCGCCTTCTTCTTCGTGGTGGCGTTGGTATGACGCTGCACGAGGACCCGCTGCTTTTCGCGGGCGGCACTCAGCTTGTCTTCCAGTTGCATGATGTCGCTCTGGCACTGGGTGACCAGCGTCTTGGCCTGGTCCAACTCTTCCTCGAGGGCTTCGGCGCGTTCTACGTGGCGGCGCTTTTCCATGAGGGCTTCGCGGGCCAGGTCTTCCCGGCCCTTGTTGATGGCGAGCTCGGCTTTCGCATCCCAGGTCTTGGCCAGGTCGAGGACCGTTTCCATCTCGCGCTTAATTTTTTTCTTGGTGGCCATGCCGCTGGCGCAATTGGCCTTGATTTCGACGAGGGTGTCTTCCATTTCGCGGATCATCATCTTGACCAGCTTTTCCGGATCCTCGGCCTTTTCCAGCATGGCGTTGATGTTGGAACTGATGATGTCGCGTACCCGTGTAAAAATACCCATGACAGGCTCCTTTATACCGCGTGCGTGAGCGAAGTCACGTCGGCGTTGGGCAGGGGGCGCGTCACGTCGTGAAAGGACGGCCACACTGCATCTACTACTGTGTTCGAAGGGTTTTTATTCTCGCCCAGGGCCCGTTGCCCCAGGTTCGTGATTAAAAGGGCGATTTCCGGGTCCGTCCGAATTAGCTGGAGGCCCGCCCGGAACTGGAGGGTGCCCGGCACGGGAACGCACCAGACAATTTCAGCCGGAATGGCCGGGCCATCCACCTCGGTTTCGAGATAAATGCGGCGGCCGGGGCGGAGATAGCGGCCCAGACGGACCGATGCACCCGTGCGGCTGATGTTGAGCCAGGTGGCTTTTCCCCCGTTGCCGCAGCCCGAGCGATAGCAAAGGGCGCCGTTTAATCGACGGCGTAGTTCCCGGTGCTCCGTGGTGTTCGTGCTCATGATGTGTACCCCTGTGTTGATTGCCTTCGTGTTCATGGGGGTACTAATGCAATGGCTGTGCCAAGGCTGGAATTTGCTGTAAGCATCGGTAAATAAATAGGTTATACAAAACGAGCTACACGGCCTTGCCAGAATGAGTGGTAAAATTAACCACCTGTTATGAAATTTCGCCAGCTTGTGGTAGAGTGGTCCTGCAGGTGACGCTGGTGCGGCGCTCCCCGCCTCTGGCAACACGAGGTCATTGGTTTATGTACGATACTCCTGACAATTATTCCGATTCCATGCCCGAGGCGTTGGGCGAGTCCGAGGTCTTTCTGGATTTTCAGGACCGCCTCAGCCGGGTGGCGGGTGTGGAGCGTCCTGTCTTAATTGTGGGTGAGCGGGGCACGGGTAAAGAGTTGGCTGCCCGTCGGGTGCATTTTCTTTCCCGGCGCTGGCAAGAGCCCCTGGTGGAGCTGAATTGTGCGGCCCTCTCGGAGACCCTGATCGAGTCCGAATTGTTTGGTCACGAGGCCGGGGCCTTTACGGGGGCCAACCGGCAGCGACGGGGGCGTTTTGAAATGGCCCACGGGGGCACCCTGTTTCTCGACGAACTGGGCAATATCCCGTTGCCGGTGCAGGAAAAGATTCTGCGGGTGGTGGAGTATGGCCGTTTTGAGCGGGTGGGCGGCACGGAGCAGATTTCGGTGGATGTGCGTATTGTGGGGGCGACCAACGCGGATTTGCGGGCCCAGGCCGAGTTGGGGCGCTTCATGCGGGATCTGCTGGACCGCCTTTCCTTTGAAGTTCTCTATCTGCCGCCCCTGCGAGCGCGACAGGAAGATATCCTCTTATTGGCCAACCACTTTGCAGCCCGAATGGCTTCTGAGTTGGGGCGGCGCGATTTGCCCGAGTTCAGCGAGGGGATGTGCGAGGCGCTGACCCGTCATCCCTGGCGGGGCAATGTGCGTGAACTCAAGAACGTTGTGGAGCGGGCCGTGTATCAGGCGACAGATGCCCGTATTCACCAGGTGGTTTTTGATCCCTTTATCTCTCCCTATGCGCCCCTGCCCGACGCCGACCTGTCTGCCGATGGGTGGCGTTGTGAAGAAGCGGATACGACGTCGCCGCCCCAGGAAGCCCACGGATTGGTGGGCGCTGCTTTCGAGCGACCCTTCTGCGAATCCGTGGAGCTCTTTGAGCAACAATTGCTCCGCGCGGGGCTCACTGCCGCGCGCTTTAACCAGCGAAAGGCGGCGGATTTGTTGGGGTTGACCTACCACCAATTTCGCGGACTCTACCGGAAACACCAGGCGACCCTCGTAGAAGAATAGGCGCGGAGGGGTGTCTGCGTTTGCATCGCAGGGACCGGGCCTGTTAGAAAGGGGGTACTTGGGAAGGTGTTGACCGGTCTATCTATCGGTAGGTGCCTTGAATAATGGACGTGTCCTGAACACAGAAATGAAACGGTGCACGGCAGGACTGTGTTAGCAGTCTGTGTGCTGCGGGAAGAAACTGACGGGCTGTATGTCGCGTATTCCTGAACGGAAAACCTTATTGAAGATTGCCTCGGCCTGCCTGCTGCTGATGCTTGCGGCGGGGGGTGTCTTTTTTGTGCTGGCACCCTACCAGGCCAGCCGTGTGACGGCCCATCTGTCCAACCGCTATTTCGCCAGTGGGGAAAAACCCCTCGTCTTGGCGACGGCAGCGGAAGAAGGGGCCTATTTTGAGCTGGGCCACCAGTTGCGCATGCACCTGGACGCGTCTCAGTCCTATCAGCTTGAAGTGCAGGCGACCCGAGGCTCCATGGAAAACCTGACCCTCTTGAAAGAGGGGATGGCCGACCTTGCTCTGATTCAGGGTGGGCTCGCTGCGGAGCGCAATGTCCGTGCCGGAGATTGGAGCGGTGGTCTGGTGGGAGAGGGGGACAAGTTGGTTTCCCTCGCCAACCTGGGGCGAGAGTATGTGCATATTGTGGTGCCCGCTGATTCGGACATCCAACGATTTCGTGACCTCGCCGGAAAGCGCCTGGGTGTTGGGCCCGCAGGGGGTGGTGCCGACGCACTGGCCCGAAAGATGGCGCGTTTCTTTTCTTTCGGTGAATCGACCGAATTAATTGCAGACCATAACCCGGATCTATCCGAGGCCTTTCTTGATGGCGATATTGAGGCGGCCTTTACCGTTTATGGACTCTTCGCACCGGCCATGGAGGAGTTATTGGCCTCAGGCTGGTACCGCCTGATTCCCATTCCGGAAGCCGACGCGGTGGCCCGCTATTTGCCTGGGGCCTTCGTAGAGACCTTGCCCCCCTTTCTCTATGGGCCGGATCGCAGTATTCCCCGCCCCGAAGATGGTGACTTCAAAACGATTGCGGTGAATACCCTCCTGGTCTGTCAAAGTGATTTGCCCGACCGTCAGGTCTTTGCCGTACTCGAAGAGATTTTCAGCGGGCCCTTCCTGAAGATGGCACGTCTGACCGACCTAAATGAAGACGTAGCGCAGAGCGCCTTGCATTTGCCCCTCCATGCTGCGGCTGAATCCTACTACACACGACATGATCCCATTTCTTCCGACCGCTTTGAAATTCTCTCCTTTTTTCTTGCCGGGGTGGTTTGCCTGGCGAGCGTGGTGCACTTCGTCAGCGGACGTCGCCGTGTCTCCATCCAGACCCAGCGTCGTGATGCGATTCGTCCGTATTTCGAAGCCATGATGGATTATGGCGATGCCATTGAAAATGCCAACAGTCCCTCCAAACTCACCTGCCTGATTCACAAGGTGATGGCGACCCAGCGGGGTGCGGAGCGCAAGTGGCTCGAAGGGGAGTTCGATACGGAAGACATGGAGAACCTCTATGCCGTATACAGCCTTCGCTGCGACAACGCCTTTCACAAGATCTTTGACCTGCACCTCCAGGGCATCCGGGGGGTGGCGCAGATAGAAGCCCCGGCCCCGATTGATGTGGGCGAGTCCCCGTGGAATGGAGGGCGGGAATCCGTCCCCGCGGCGCCCCGTGACGAATTGCCTGTTGAAGAAGCGCCCCGGAACCGTTGGAATCTCACGTCGGAGACGAAGGAGCCGGAGGAATCCCCCTATCGTTCAACCTATGAAGACGAAGAGGATGATTTCTTCACCGGTGCCCCCTTGGCAGGTATCGACCAGACGAAAAAAGATATTGCGGCCATGTTGCCATCCCGTTACGACTCGGGACTGCTTTATGATACGGAGGCCAGTGGGGCAGGCGCCGTTCGCGTGCGGACCTCCCGTACTTCGGCGGAATTACAGGCGACGGTGAATAAAGGTGTGCCTGACGTCATGCCCCAAGACGACGGGGATAACGAGGACGTGCCTTTGCCCGCGCCTGAAGTGACCGAGTCGGTTTCCGAAGCCCCGGCCCCGACGGATAAGGTAATTGAGAAGCCGCGCCCGGCCGCCCGCGCCAAATCGGGCGAAAAGCCTTTGCCCCGACCACGACGCACCGTGGCCGCGGAGCAGGACGATCAGCCCGATCAAATGATGCTCTTCTAGCAACGGCAGCCTACGTTTATCACCCGGATGATGTTGTCGGACAGGCAATCGCTATGCTGTCAGATGGGGGTGCGGACCCACAGTGAAAAGTGCGTATTCTGGGTTCAGGGGCCATTTCTCGAACCCTCCCCACACTATAGGGTAGAGGCTGTTCATCTAGCCACCATATAGCGCAGGAGAAATTATTTACAAAAAAGAAAGAATTTACTTGACGGGGGAGATCCGGACTGCTATACTGTGCCGTGAATTGTATGGGAGTTCTGTTGAGGAAGACAGCCATGTCGATATGTGCTTATCGATGATGGCATCAGCAAAGCCCCCTATCGAAAACACCATCGGGACCGATTCCAAATTCGAAGGCGAAAGGAGGGATGGTAGAGCGCTAGTGAATAGCCTACCTTCAGGGATCGCGCACAAATCCGATTTGAACACGCATAAACATTCTGGCAGTTTCCCTTGAGATTTTCTCGGGGTCGAGACGCCGCGCCAGACACGAAGTGGTCTGAGCGAAACACCATTAACTGGTTCGATATTGTTATCGACCAAACTACGGAGATAACGCACTATGCGTTCACTTAAAGTTCTCATGATTGCAGCGCTCGCGCTGGGTACGGTTACGGCCGCCCAGGCAGAGCTTCAGAACGTCGAACTCGACGGCAGCATCCGCATCCGCGGTAACTGGTATGACTTCGATGACAACCTCGCCATCAACGCCGGCGACGACATTGCCAACGTTGAGCAGCGCACCCGTCTTGGTGTGAAGGCTGACTTCACCGACGACGTATCCGTCTACATCGAATTCGATGCTTACAACAACTGGGGCGACAGCTTCCGTTCCAATTTCATCACCGGTCTTGACGGTGCTGGCGTTTCCGACGAAGTAGCACTGTATCAGTCCTACATCGAGATCAACAACGCTTGGGGTCTTCCGATCCGCAGCCGCATTGGTCGTCAGGAAATCGAACTCGGCAGCGAATGGCTGATCGGCAACCAGGACGCGTCCTCGGTTTTCACCGGCCTTTCCTTCGACGGCTTCCGCACCACCTACGCGACCGACAGCTTCTCGGTTGACTTCCTCTCCCTCAAGTTGGGTGAGACCTTCCGTGACTTCGGTGACGAAGACGTCAACCTTTGGGGTCTATATGGTAGCTACATCGGTCTTGAAGACTGGCAGTTCGACCTTTACTGGTTGTTCGTCCAGGAAGACCTTGACCGTCGTAATCCTGGTGCCAATGGCTCCGGCATTGCTGGCGCAGTAGCGGGCGGATTCCTTCCCGTCCTTCCGGTGTCGAACGACGCCGACCTCCACACCATCGGCCTCCGCGGAGCTGGCACTTATGGTGCATTTGACCTTGAAGCAGAAGTAGCCTTCCAGTTTGGTGAAATCGACCGCACGCGCGCCGGTTTCCGTTTCTTCAACAACAACCAGGACCTCGACTACGACGCATGGGCGTTCAACCTCGAAGCTGGTTACACGTTTGACATGACCTGGACGCCCCGCGTCTACCTCGGCGTTGCTTTCTTTGAAGGCGGCGATGACAATGACAACAACCTCATTGACCGTATCTTCGGTACCGATGGTAACGACCTGGCCTTCAACCGTCTGTTCAGCAACTGGGAATACAGCGAGTTCCTTGAGAACACCGCTCTTTCCAACAGCATCATCTACCGTGCTGGTGTGAGCGCCATGCCGACTGAGAAAATCAGCCTGCTCCTTGCGCTTACCTACTTCGAAGCTGATGAAGAAAACAACCTGAACAACTTCGGACTCGGCATCTTCGACTTCTTCGACAATGACGACGACGACACCGAAGGTTGGGAAGTTGGTCTCTATGCCGACTACCAGTACAGCGAAGACCTGGTCTTCCGCGCTGGCTACGCCCACTTCTTCGGCGATGACGGCCTTGATAGCGGCAACTTTGTTACCGCCAACGGTCTTGGTCAGTTCTTCCACATCGAGCGTAACCGTGGTCTGTTCGCCGGCCTCTTCGGCAACAACAACAACAACGACGCCGATTACAACTACCTGTTCTGGGAAGCTGAAATCAGCTTCTAAGTTACAGCCGTTAGCTTAGTCTCAATGAAGCCCTTGCAGGTTCGCCTGCAAGGGCTTTTTCTTTACGCCGATCCAGAGGCCATCAAACTTGGAAGGCGGCCTGATCCCGGAGAAAAGGTGCGTCAACAGCACCATTCCCGCTATACTACGCCCTACCTCTAGGAGTTGAAACGGGTAGGAGCGAAAGCGTTGACGCGGGCCGAGGCGCGAATAGATACCGGTGTTGCACGACTCGCCAACCGATGGATAGAGCGTCGTTGGGCTACCTTCTCGGGCGCCACGACCGAACTGTATCTCACCGGATGCAAGGGCGAGTGCCTGACGCGCAAGTCTCCGGAATTTCACCTCGATTGTAATGACCACGGCTGGGCCGCATCAGACGGTCGCGACTTCTCCTGGAGCGAGGGCGTCGACCGCCAGGGGGCATGGCTTAGCGTGGCAATGGAGACCGGCGGACTTCGCCTCCAGTTGGAGACCTTTATGGCACACCAATGCCCCGGAATGGTGCGCCAGTTGCATCTCTTTAATACGTCGTCAGAATGCCAACGCATCACCAGGGTCGCCACCGAAATATTGCCCCTGGACCCCGAAGTCTTTTGCCCTGCGGGGGATGTCGAAGAAATAGACAGAAGGTCCGACCGTTCGGGCCAACGTGTGCAGGTTTACGCCCGTACCGCAGCTTCCACGGGTACCCTTCTCTTGGGCGGCGGCGCGCAAACCGACCTGCTGCGATATGCACCCAACCCGCGTTACTGCGCCGTCGTGTGGTCAGGCTATCAGGAAATACACGCCGGAAAGGCCTGGACGCCCCCACCAGCGTTCACTGCCTGGCAGGCGGGACCGCAGGACCCGGAAGGGGCGCGGGAGGTCTTGTATGACCTTCAAGAAGCCTGGGGTGCCCACTACGACCGATAAATACCCTGTCCCGCATAATTTACTAACGCCAATGAAAGATATTCACGTGAGCCAAACGATTGAAATTACCGCTGTCGGACACGGGGGCGCAGGACTGGGACGTATAGACGGCCAGGTTTGTTTCGTGCCTTATGGAATCCCGGGCGACACACTCGCCATCACGATTACGAAATCCACGAAGAAAGTCCTCTGGGGAGAGCTGGTCGAAGTGATCGAGCCGTCTCCGGACCGCGTGGAGCCCAACTATCCGGGCTGGACCCGTAGCGGCGTCAGCACCTGGCTCCATTTCAAGTATCCCGCCCAGGCCCAATGGAAGCGGCAGATCGTACGCGGCTGTCTGGGCCATATCGCCGGAATAGATGAACTCGAAATCGGCTGGCGGGAAGACCCGGAATTGCGCACGGGCTATCGGACCCGCGCCGAGTTCCACGGCGATGGCAAACGTTTCGGCTTCTACGCCCTGGGCAGTCACGACATTGTGGATACGACACGGTGCCCCTTGTGCCACCCGAAAATGAATGACGCCTTGACGAAACTGCGCGAACTGGGACTCAAAGGCTCGGTCACCGTCACCGTCAACCCCGAGGGGGACGACGTGCTCGTTTGGACAGGATTCCAGAGCCGCAAGCTGAAGGACCGCTTCCCCCTGGCGGGCTCCTCCAAAGATGAAGGTCACCCGTCACGCTTCTTTTTCGACGGTATCCCCATCGTAAACGGCACCTTTTCCCAATCGAGCCTGCTGTTGAACCGCTTGCTGGTGGACACCGTCCACCAATATCTTGGCAAACCGACCTCGGTCCTCGATCTCTATTGTGGTAATGGCAATCTGACCCTGGGCCTGCCCGAGCGCTGCGAGGTCATCGGAATCGACCACAATAAGCTGGCGGTGAAGGCCGCGGATCGTGTGGGCCGTGGCACCTATTACGCCGGGCAGGAAAGCACGATGATCAAGCGGATCAAAGAAGACCAGTGGGATGCTATCCTGCTCGATCCACCCCGTGCCGGGGCCAAGGTGCTTGTGCCGGCCCTGGCCCAATGCCACGCGCGCACCCTGGTCTATGTCTCCTGTGACCCCGCGACCCTGGCCCGCGATCTGAAAGGGCTCTATGACGGCGGGTGGCGTGTGGTGCAGATGAATGCACTCGACCTCTTTCCCAATACGGCCCACGTCGAAACGGTCTGCCTCCTGAAGCGGGACGCTTGAGAAGCCCCGACCAGATGCTGTGGCCTCCTCGCTTGTGACGCCACGAGGCCACTAAATACGGTAGGCGCTCGGCGCAAAATTGCGACCAACCCGCCTATATGGTACACTCTTCCTATCGCGTGGTCGGCGCAACAACGGGGTGTTACGTTCGTCTACAGGAGTTGGGGAGGTGTGTTACTTGTGCCTGGCGCAAGGGGGCATCCCTGAGCAGCTCATGGAACACGGAGTATCAATGCGTTTTACGGTAGACGGATCGGAAGCCCTCGAAGATCGCATCTCCCAGCATATGGCGCAGATTCGCGCTGGCGTGGAGGAAGTGGTCGCCGCAGGGGACCTGTGTGGACTCATCCTTGGCGGCGGCTATGGCCGTGGCGAGGGCGGGGTCTATGTGGTTCACGGCACCGAGCAGGTTTACAACGACTACGATTTTTTCGTCGTAGTGCCCTATACCTCACGGAGTCGCCGGAAAGCCCTTTCAGCGAAATTGAATCAGGTGAAAGCCCGTTTCGAGCCCACCTGTGGTATCCATGTGGATTTCGGCCCCCCCATGCCCGAGTCGGAATTGCCGAAGCAGCCCTATGAGCTCATGTTTATGGAGCTCAAGGCGGGTCATCACGTGTTGATCGGCGATGAAGCCATCCTGGATGGGTTGCCGGACTACGACGAGTCCCGCCCGCCACTGGAGGAATGCGCCCGCCTCTTTATGAACCGGGGCGTGGGCCTCCTGATGGCCGACCAGTTACTGAAGAAGAATCCTGACGTGGTCGGCGAAGACCACGAATTTGTCGTCCGAAATATTTACAAGGCCCTGTTGGCTGCCGGCGATGCGGTGCTTTTCGTGAGCGAAAACTACAGCGCCAGCTACGTGGAGCGGAAACGACGTTTTGACGCCCACGACCTGGCGGGCGTGCCCCAGGCCGACGCACTCCGTGCGGGCTATGAGGCCGCGATGGCCTTTAAGTTTCGCCCTGCCCATGAGCAAGCGACGGGTGAGGCGCTGGTTCAATGGCACCGCGACGTGGTGGCATTATTCGGCGAAGTGTTTCTATGGTTTGAGCGCCAGCGTCTCCAGGACCCGGCCCTGACCTGGGCAGCGTATCAAGCCCGTGACCGGCGCCTGCCCGAACTGAGCGGTCAGGGCCAACTGAAGAACACGGCCCGTAATCTCCGCTGGGCGTCGACCTTCCGTCCCACTTGGGGCGACGTGGCCCTGCACCCCCGTGACCGGGTGCTTTCCCGTTTGCCAGGATTGTTGTTTGAAGGCCAGACCAATCCGCAGGACATAGCCATGGTACTGAAATTCTGGGAGTATTACGGATGAGTTCTCTGGCGATGAGGAACCTGATTTCTCGTGACTGATACCGCAACAGCACATACATCGACAGATGGTGACGCCCTGCGCACCGTGGCGATCATTATGCGGTCCAAGGATGAGCAACCCTACGCCTCCGAAACGCTCTCCCGTCTGCCGGGTCAGACCTTTCAGGATTTCACCCTCTACAACGTGGATTCCGGATCGACCGATGGCACGCTGGAAGCCATCCAGGCCCACAATCCCGTCGCGGAAAACATTGTCCAGATAGCGCCAGGTGATTACATCCCCGGGCGCGTATTGAACGACATGATCCGCCGGGTAAGCGAGCCCATTATCGTGCTGTTAAACGCGGACTGTATTCCTACGACCGAGGATTGGTTGGAGAAGCTGGTGCGCCCCGTGTTAGCAGGGGAGGCCGACGCCGTTTCCAGCCGCCAGGTCGCCCGGCCCGATGCCCACTTTGTGGTGGCCTACGATTTAGACCGGGCCTACAGCGTCAAACAGATGGCCAAAGGGCGCCACACCTTTTTTTCGGCCGCCTCCTGCGCCTTCAAGCGCTCCGTCTGGGAGGTAGAGAAGTTTCCCGAAGAGGGATGGGGGGAAGATTTCGTGTGGGCCGTCCGCTGCCGCAAGCAGGATGTGCGCTTTGATTTTGCGCCCGACTCCGTCGTGGAGCACTCCCACAACTACACCTTGAAGACCCTCTACAAACGGGAGCGGGGTCACGGCATTGTCTATTACCAGATGCTGGAAGAGCCGCCCGCCCTGTTTTACCAGAGTCTCCAATGTCTGAAGCATATGGTGCGAGATGGCCTCTATGCCCTCAAAAAGGGCCGGCCGCTGACCATACCCTACAACATCGCTTATCGCGCGACCTTTCACTGGGCCCAGTATCAGGGCCAGCGTGCGGGCTTTTTGAAACAAGGTTTTCCACAAGAGTTTTTCCGGAGGTAGCCCATGCGAACCGTACAACTCGCCCGACGCTTCGTCCGTGAAGATTG
>JAUIMA010000660.1 GCA_030432675.1 Candidatus Hydrogenedentota bacterium
GAACGGGCGGATGGGAGTCTACGCCTGCACCCTGGTAGACGATGATGCCGATTACGACCTGGGAAATACGCTGACCGACGCCATGGCCATTCGGGTTATGCTCCGCCATCATCGCTGTTTCTCCTGTTTCCAATACGGAGCCAGTTGCAGCGAATGCTGATGCACGACTATCCTAGGGGAAAGGGCACACCGATAGGAGCACCCCATCATGCATCGCTTTCACATGCCAACCGACGTCCGATGTGGCGCAGGTTCCCTGGAAGCGCTCACGACCTGTAAGACCTGGGGGAAGCGCCCTGCAATCCTGTGCGGTAAACAGGCGGCCCGGACCCATGGACACCTCAACACGATTCTCGGCTACCTGCCCAACGCCCTGGTGTTGGATGGTTTCCCGGAAAACCCCCGCTTCTCGGATTGCGAAACCTATGCGGATCGTTGTCGCGCCGAAAACATCGACCTCCTGGTGGCACTCGGCGGCGGCAGTGTGATGGATGGGGCCAAGGCCCTCGCCCTCCTGGCACGGCACGGCGGCACCTGCCGTGATTTCCTCGACCCGGAACACGGCAAAGACGCCCTGCCCCTCATTGCGATTCCCACCACGGCCGGCACGGGTAGCGAAGTCACCCCGTACGCCGTGCTGGTGGATGATGCCCGCAATCGAAAAAGCACATTGAAATCACCGGCCCTCTTTCCCCGGCTGGCCCTGCTCGAACCCGCCCTCAGCACCACGATGCCCCGTGACATCACCATCGCCACCGGACTGGACGCCCTCAGTCAGGCCATGGAAGGCATGCTGTCTACCCAATCGACCCCAACGGGTGACATGTTGGCATTGGATGCCTGCCGTCGAATTCGTCACTGGCTCCCCGTCGCCCTCCAGCAACCCGCGCAGGTGGAAGCACGGGAACAACTACTCTTCGCCGCCATGCTCAGTGGCATGGTCATCGCCCAAAGCGGGACCACCCTGGTCCATGGCATGGGCTATTACTACACCCTGGAGCATGGAATCGCCCATGGCGCGGCCAACGCCCTTCTGCTCCCGCCCCTCTTTTGGTGGAACGCCCAACATGCACCCGAAAAAGTTACCCGCCTGGCCGAGGCCCTGGGCCATGGAAGCCGACCCGCCCCTTCGGAGGCCGGCTATGCCCTGACGGAGTCACTTTATCACTTTTATCGATTATTGCACTTTGAGTCCGCCGCGCGGGAACACGGGGTGCCTCAAGAGGCCGCCGCGAGCATGGCGGCCCATATCATGGCAGAACCGGGACGCTTCAAGCATCAACATGGGACACTGACCGCGTCTCAGGTGCAGGCGCTCTACGACGCGGCCTGGGCGGGCTCTGTAGAAGATTTGCCCGGTGCACTCGCCATAGCCCCCCGCTGAGCCCACGCGGGATGCAAAAAAACTTTGGAAAAGCGCTAAAGTCTGAGGTATTATGGCCGATAAACATAGCAGAGAGTTGGAAAAGGTAAACACAGGCAAAGCCTGAGGAGCGTGGAAAATGGTTGGTATCCAAGGACTTGGGGGCGTACCAGACCCCAAACCTGGTGGTCCGGCCAAAGTACGCAACGAGCGGGAACAAGACACCCGCGAAGTGTCCAGTACTTCTGGCGGGTCGTCATCAGAAGACAATGTAATCATCAGTTCCGAAGCCCAGGCAGCCGTTGAAGTTGCCCAGTTGGTACAGGCTTCGAGCACCCAGACGGACATTCGCGCAGACCGTGTAGAGGCCGCCCGGGCACGCCTTGAGCAGGGGTCCTACAAAGATCCCGCCGTGGTGAGCCAGGTCGCAGACAAACTCCTGAAATATCTGGGATAGCCTCGTTCTTCGATTAGGTCTACCGAAATTGTACACACGTCCCCCTTGTGGGACGTGTTTTTTTATGCCTGCTACTTGAAGCGCCCCGCCATTTCGTGTACGTTTAGTCTGCGCCTAAACACCCTCCGGGGTTGGCCCCCTGCCCCAGCGGGTAGTAACCAGGGACCAGGCACTGTGCCATCGGGTGACCCGCCGTGCGAGCGCGAAAGGATCGTATGCTCTCCGAAGCCGTTGAAGACTATCTCAAGGCCATTTACACTATTAAAGACGGCACCAATCCGGTGAGCACCTCGGCCATCGCCCAGCGCCTGGGTGTGGCACCCGCTTCCGTCACCCAGATGCTCAAAAAACTCGCGGACATGAAACCCCGGCTCGTCGAGTATCGCCGCCACCATGGCGTCCAACTCACGGCCAACGGGGAGAAGATCGCCCTGGAAGTCATCCGCCACCATCGCTTGGTCGAACTCTTTCTGCAGGAAGCCCTGGGAATGAGTTGGGACCAGGTCGATCAGGAAGCCGAGCGCCTGGAGCATGTCGTTTCCGAGACCCTGGCCGACCGGATGGCGGAAGTACTCGGTCACCCGGAATTCGACCCCCACGGGGACCCCATCCCTTCCAAGTCGGGCGATATGCCGGTGGGTGAAGCCCTGCTTAATCTGGTGCATCTCAATCCCGGGCAGGAAGCGATTGTGCGACGCGTCTGCGATGACGACCCCGAAGTGCTCCGTTATGTCGCCAGCTTGGGTATCATCCCCAAGGCCTCCCTTCGCGTCATTGAGAAAGCCCCCTTCGATGGCCCCATCCACGTCGAAGTCGCGGTAGCCGACGTCAATGCCACCCACGCCCTGGGACAACGGGTCGCCAGCCAGGTCTTTGTGTCGCTGGTGGGCAACGCTGAATCCCCCGCGCCGACCTGAGGGAGCCCCCATGCCCTCTCTCAGTGTCATCATGATCGTGAAAGACGAAGCCGAGGTATTGGCCGATTGCCTGCGCAGCGTGGCCCCCATCGCCGATGAACTGATCGTGGGAGACACGGGCTCCACCGATGATACCGTTTCCATTGCCCGGGCTCATGGCGCCCGCGTCATTGACGTGCCCTGGACCAACGATTTCGCTGCCGCGCGCAATGCGACCATCCGCGCCGCGACAGGAGATTGGCT
>JAUIMA010000072.1 GCA_030432675.1 Candidatus Hydrogenedentota bacterium
GGCTCGTCCAGCTTCACCGGCGGAAGGGATTTATGCGGCGTGGCATGGACCGAGATGTCACGGGAGATCTTATCCTGGTCGAGGCCGAAATAGGCCGCTGTACCACCCAGGTTTGCGAATGTGACGTCGCTACCGTCGGTCTTTACATTATCATGAATCGAAATGCGCCGGTCTGCGGGCAATTCGCCGTCGACAACTTTCTCAGGGTCGACTTCGCCATCCCAGACAATGTCCGGTAGCGGGGTGCCTGCATGGGCCGCGAGTAATTTGCCCGCCATGCCCATGGGTGCATAGCCGCCTTTCCCGATGCGGTTGTGATGAATGTGCACGCCCTCGGCATAGGGGTTGTAGAGCGGATCAGTCACGGGCTTGCCGCTGGAAATCCAGCTGTGCAGCAGCACGTTCGCGGTCTGGTTGTTGTAGATGTCGTTGTCAAAGATCTCTACGTTGTAGTTGGCCATGACGATGACGCCTGAGCCGGTGGGTACGGTGCCCACGATATTGCCGGCGGGCGCAAAGTTTTCTGTGTCGTTGTCAAAAATCTTGTTCTGAAAAATTCGCGTGCGCTGTCCGTCTTTGACCGGTAATCCCGGCATATCGAAAACGAGTATGCCCCCGGTGTTCTTGGTGGCGATGTTGTCATAGACATCTGCATCGTAGCAGTTTTCGATTTCGATACCCGCTACGTTGTACTCCACCAGATTACGACGTACGATGACCTTCTTGGTCTGGCCCACGTAGATGCCGGCATCGGACGCCCCACGAACGACGCAGTCTTCGATGAGGGTGTTGGTGGCACTTACCGGATACAATCCATACGCCCCGTTCTTTTCATCCGGACCGTTCGTCCACTCGGTTCGTACGCGCCGGACGGTGAGAAAGTCGGCCCCGTTGGATTTCATGGCATTGCCGGTCGTGTCTTCAATGGCAAAATCTTCCAGGGTGACCTGGTCACTGGTGATGTAGAGCCCTTCGGCACCGGAATCCTGCCCCTTGAACGTCAGAACGCTCTTTTCCATCCCTTCGCCCCGAATGGTGACGTTGTCCACGTCGAGGGAGATGCTCTGGTCAAAGGTGTATTTGCCTTCCTTAAACACAAAGACCGTTCCCGGAGGGCTGAGGATAAAGGCTTCTTGCACTTCTTCCTGGGTGTCGGGGCCGGGGGTGAAATAGACGGTTTTCGCCTGGGCGCTTCCCTGCGCCAGGCACAAGAGCCCGATGCCGCCCAGAATAGCCGCGACTGATTTCCTCGTTAACATATTGATTCTCCTGCGTGGTGGGCTTCGGGTACGTGTAGAGTCTGCCCCACTGCTGTTTCCATGGTGCTAAGGATTAGACTTTTCCGTAGACTGTCCGGTTTCTCATCTTCAAGGCGAGGGCCCGCCCGACTATCGGACGGGCCCTGTATTAATGGTAAGTAATTAAGAGCCGATTCAAGAAACCAGCGTCTTATCCGATGGAAGCGCCGATGCCGCGGGCCGTATTGCCATTGGCAGGAGCGTCGCCTTCAGTGGCGTATTTCTGGAACTCAACGTGGCCGTCCATGTAGAGCACGTTGGCACCGCCGGGGATGTGGCTGAAGTCGACACGGTCAATGTTCGTCGTTACGGTGACGATATCGAAGTAAATGAAGACTTCCGACTGCGCCTTGGCACTGGCGGCCGGGTTGTTGATATCGGTAATCATGAAGCGCTCAATACCTTCACGGAAGCGAAGGAGCTCCTCACCACCGCCATTGCCATAGTCACCGGTCGCAGGCTGCCCAAGGGCTCCGGCGGCGGTGTTCAGGTTAAGGCTACCGAGTACAGCATCCTCGGCACCCGCACTCGGCCAACCGGTAAGGGTGCGGACCGAAACGTCCCAAAGAGTGGATTGGAGACACATGTTTCCGGTGTTTGCGGGAAGTCCGATCAGTGCGCCGTCGATGGCCCGGTCGTCGGAGTCGCACTGGTCAAAGATATGACCGAAGTACAGGTAGCTGTCCTGGGCGGCCCGGCTCCCGCGGTCGTCATCACCTTCACATACTTTGTGGAAGAAAGTGGCGCCGCTGCCGGTCGTCCAGGCTTCCGTCGTCAGCGTGGCGTCGGAAGGACATACGAAAATGGCGGGGTCCGTCAGGTATTCCGGATAGACTTCACGGGGATCGACCATGGGCTCAAAAACGTTTTCTGTATCAATGGCGGCGTCGTTATCTACGCTGTTCTGATCCGTGAAGGCTTCGCAATCATAGGATGGGGCCTGGAAGTCCACATAGATGGGCGGGAACACCTCACCGGAGGATTCATTGGCATACATTTTCAACACGATGCCCATCTGCTTCAGATTGTTCTGGCAACTCGCACGACGGGCGGCTTCGCGGGCACGGGCCAGCGCAGGCAGCAAGATTGCGGCGAGGATACCGATGATCGCAATAACGACCAGTAATTCAATCAGGGTGAAACCTTTGCGTTTCATGGTTCATTCTCCTTTTGGTGATAGAACTTGAGGGATGATTTCAATTGGGCAACCAAACACGAGGTATTAGTACAGGTATTCAAAAACTCAATCTCCAACTCCTTTCCTGATTTGATATCGTTTCTATTATCTAATGCATGAGCGTAAGTCATGTTTGGTGCAATACTTGGCTTACTCCCACAGGGCCAGTGACTCCGGCTCGACGAGTTCCACGGGAATGAGGTAATGATTTGGATTCGGCACATCCCCCTGATTCAGCTGTTGCATAATGCTGTAGAGCGCCGCATTGGATTCTCGGGATGTGGCCCAACGGGTATAGGCATAGCGGCAATTGGCTCCGTGGGGTGAACGGACGCGAACGGTGCAGACCAGGAAATCGTCCGGCACCCGGAGCCCCAGCTCTTCTGCGACGCGAACCGCGACAGACGCGGTGATCTTGGAGGAACAAATGACAGCGGTGGGTGCTTGCCCCCCGCGGAGCGCCCGGCGGAGGTGGAGCTCGATGGCACGTTTTTCCATCTCCACGCTGCGCACCCGTGCGTCTACATTGCGCTTTCCCGCACGTTTGATACCTTGTTCAATACCTTCCAAAAACTCGTTGTCTCCAAAACCCCAGAGACGGTTCATCAGCACGAGAACCCGCTGGTGACCGGCGGACGCGGCAAATTCTGCCAACGTGGCACCTGCCTGGCGATAGTCCATATCAATCCAGGGTATTTCACAAGAGGTCTTACTGACACCTCCCGTGGCGACGGCGGGAATATTGTGCTCTTTGATGAGTCGTTGTACCGCTTGGCTACAGGAAACGAGGACCACGGTTCGTGGTGGTGTTGTATCTGACCAGGACTCAACAATACGCTCGCAGAACGCTAACTGCTCTTCCTCAGGAATAAAGACCTGCTGGATAGAGTCATGGGGTAATTCGAGATGAACTGTCTTGATAATATTCTCGATAATGACGTTGTAGAGGGCATAGAAGTTGGAAGGGACCCATATCTGCACCGTCCGGGGCATGCTCTTGGTGGCGGTGACCGCGGCTTCGCCGACATAGGTGCCGGATCCATGGCGTCGTTGCAGTAAGCCATTGGAAGCGAGTTTCCGCATGGCCCTATCGGCGGTCATGGGGCTGACGCCGAGCATCTGGGCTACTTCCCGGGCGCTCTGGTAGAGTTGGCCGGGTTTGAGGCCCCGTGCCCGGATATCCTGTTCAATTGCGAGCATCACCTGTGCGTTTTTGCTGCTCATACCCGTCCCTCCACAGCTACTGCACCACGGGTTGGTACAGTGCCTCTGCCGAGGGGGGCTTCCTTGATGATACAGGTGGTCCAGGACACGTTTTGCTCCTCTTCAAACAAGAACCGGATCGTTGTGATGAATTACCTTGTCAGGAAGGCCTTTCACCACACAGGCGGGCAGAAACTCACACTTTTCCGCTCAACCTTATCTAGGAATAGCACTGTTTCCCCCCGCTGTCAATGGGCTTGATACAACTGTAACAAGATATGGTGCAATTTGGGCGCCGAATCCATTAAATCTATGGTACACATTGGAAGAACCGTAGATTTATTGGTACAGATCGGGGGTGGACACCTGCGGAGAGCGACAAGAGGAGGAAGTGAACCGTCTCGGGCGCGTAATGCGCGCTGGAATCAGCGATGCGAAATGGGCAAGGTGCTGTGAGGGGGCGCGTCCGCCGGGTTCCAGGTCAGGGAACCCGGCGGACGCGTGAGGGATTTATTTGCGGGTGGCGAGAAATTCCACCAGATCACGTAGTTCAGAGAGGGTAATGAAATTAGACAGCCCTTCAGGCATAGAGGAGAGCGCGCGCTTGCGCTCTGAGATTTTCATTTTATCAACCGTCATCCGGACGAGGTTTGGAGCCGCAAAGGCTCCGTCGCCGTGAGCCGCGGACTCGGCAACGGTATCCACATCACTGTGGGGAATCTCTTCGGCGAAGGGGTCGGCTTCTTGCTGTACTTCCAGGGTCAGCGTGCTTTCCGATTCTTCCATCAGACGGCCCGTATAGAACTCGCCGGTGTCGAGGGTGATGCTGACGTTTTCAAAACCTTCGGCGATGGCCGCGTTGGGTTTCACGATCGCTTCCAGGATATGCTTGCGGTCTACGCGGCTGCCGAGGCCGGTCAGCTCGGGACCAACCTGACTGCCCCCTTTGCCGTCCAGACTATGACAACGGAGACACTGCGTTTCTGTCTTGTCGAAGAAAATCTTACGACCGTTTCCGATGTCGCCCCCATAGAGGGCGGGCTGGGCCGCTTGCAACGGCTCCGCATCGGCTGGTGCGACCGAAGCGAGCAATGTGGCTATGTTGGACGATTGAACGGTCTGTGCGACCGTCAGAAGTTCCAGATGAACTGTCGGGTCGAGGGTGCCGTCTGCAAGGCGTTGCAGCAGTTCCAGAAGCATCGATTCCCGTGCCCCTGGAGCGAGTTGCCCTATGGCGCTGACTGCGGCCTGTTTTTCGGCGGTAGCGCCTGTTGCGAGACGGGCTTCAATGGCACCGCGGGCGGCGTCGGGATCCAGATGAACGATATGCGTAAGGGATTCTGCCCGCACACTGTCTGCTTTGTCCCGGAGCGTGGTCTCCAGAATAGGCCGCAGGGCTTCCCGGTTGTTACGTGCTACGAGGCGCATGGCCGCTACACGCTTTGATGCGTTCACGTCGGAGTCGCCCGCAAGCGCAACAAGCGAGGGCGTTGCGCCTTCCAGTCGGTAGGTGTCGCATAGCTCGCCTGTCGCCAGGATAAACTCCGGGTCCTTCACGGAGAGCAAGCGAGGAATAGCTGCAGCGATAAGGCGGGCTACGTCGTTGCTGCGGGGGGCCTTCATGGGCTGCCAGGCACCGGTAACCGGGTCAAGCTCGGGGGGGCTGTTCCATTGCGCCAGAAAGCGGAGTGCTTCTACCCGCGCCACCTCGGGAACGGTGTCCCGAGTCGCATAGTTCAGGAGCGCCGTCGCCTCCTGGTCCCCACCAAGGCGGAAATGGGCGCCCAGAATACGGCGCCAGGCGTACAGGTCGTCCGGTGCAGGGGCATTGTCGCGGGTGGCCAATGCAGCCAGCGCGGGAAAAGCCCCTTCGATGGGACGGTCGTAAATGGCTCGAATCGCTTCCTGCACGATAGAGGGGTCGCTGTCATTGAGGTAGCGGGCACACTCCACACTCTTCAAGCGCCGCAATGTCAGGAGTCCCCCAAGTCGAACAGCGGGCGACGGGTCGAGGGCCAGGGCGGCGAGATAGGATTCGGTAGCCTGACTTTCCAGCCCTACCACCAGGGCGTGTCGCAGATAGGCATCGTAGTTGTCGTTCTGCCGCAATTGCGATACCAACGCGGCAGCGGTGCCATCGTCCTGGACGTCAAGACGTCCCAGGCTGCTGGCTGCATGGAAACGCACCCGGATATTGGGGTCATTCAAGGCGTCCCGCAAGGGGGCGAGCACCTGGTCTGCTGGGCCATCCGCCAGGACCCGGGCTACCTGGAGCCGTATCTCCGCGTCGGAGTCCTTCAGGAGCGGCAACAGGGTCGTGGCGTCGGCATCGCCTTGGAGCAAGAGCTGCCACTGCCCCCAGATACCGTGCAAACGGGCAAAGGGTCCCTCCCCATGCTGTGCCACGGCGTCGAAATGGGCGAGCGCTGCGGGACCCAGATCGGCGAGGGCATACTGGGCTTCGAGCCGCACGCGTTGGTCTGCGTTCCCCAACAGGCTGCTGAGTGCCTCTGGCGACCGCTGGGCCATGCCCTCCTTCAACAGTTGCACCGCCTCGGCATGGGTGGCGTCATTGGCCAGGTTGGGCTCGTGGATGCGGTAGATGCGGCCTTTCATGGGCTTGTCCCATCCTTGCACCCAATCCGAAAAGTAGATTCCCGGCTCCATACCAAATTCCACGTCGGTTGCCAGCATGTGATTGGCAAAGTCGCGTCGGTTCACCACCTCAAAACTGGCCCCGCTCGGCGCTAGCTCCAGCGCGTGGATCAGACTCCGTCCCGCATCACCGCGAAAGTCGCACATGAAAAAGGTGTCGTTGTACGCTTCGGACATACCCGTGCCAGGATAGAAGGTCAGCCCGGAGGGGCCCGCACCAATATTCAACAAGGGCGGTACAATATGGGCCGGTTGCTCGTCAAAACGGGGCGCCCACATTTTCTCCGCGTTCCAAGGCCCCCGGGTATTGGGTTGGGTGACCCATTGGTAGCCGATACGCCAGCCACTGTCCCCCCCCTCGACGATCCAGACCCAACGGGCCTGATCACCGGCGTCGGAGTTGTTGTCGCCCGTGAAGAGGTTGCCGTAGTTGTCGAAGGCTAATTCCTGGGGATTGCGCAGGCCCCGGTGCACGATTTCGAGGTCGCTGCCATCCAGATTGCATCGAAAGACCGCGCCGGTATCGGGTTCCACCAGTCGGGAACCGTCTGGAAGGCCGATGTTGACGCCCCGGTCGCCAATACTGAAGTAAAGACGGCCGTCGGGACCCTTGCGGAGTCCATGGAGATCGTGGCCCAAAAAGTTGATATGGACCCCATAACCGGAGCTGAGGATGTCCCGTTTGTTGGCCACACCATCTTCGTCAGTGTCCGTGAGGCGCCAGAGTTCCGGAATGCAGGTGTAGTAGAGGTGACCCCGGTCGAACAAGAGACCCGCGCCAATACCCGCCAGGGCGTCTCGAAATCCATCGGCAAAGACGGTGGCCTGGTC
Source organism: Candidatus Hydrogenedentota bacterium (assembly GCA_030432675.1). Lineage (GTDB taxonomy): Bacteria > Hydrogenedentota > Hydrogenedentia > Hydrogenedentales > JAEUWI01 > JAEUWI01. The sequence goes on from JAUIMA010000072.1 coordinate 7,165, forward strand.
GGCGACCCCATCGCCATCGGAATCCCAGAGTTTGCTGATGCGGTCATGCTCTTCCGCCCACACGGAAAACTCGGCACCCAGGTTCTTCTTCATGGCAATGAGACGATCTTCCACGGTGCGGGAGGCGAGATCATCGACAAGCCAATCCCGATGTCCGCGCATGTCCCCCACCCCCCGGGAATGGCGAAAGGTCTCGGCGACATAGATGTTGCCGTCGAAATCGAAATAGAAGGCTACCGGATTGGCCAGGAGGGGCTCGGCGGCCACGAGGTCCATGGTGAAGCCTTCGGGCGCGGAAAACGCCGCAATCGCTTGTGTGCCCTCGTCAGAGGCTTCCGCAATGTTGGGAAGGTAGGGGGTTGGTATGAGGGCCTTGTTTTGGGCCATCACGGGCAAAATACAGGCCACCTGGACTATCAGAGAACATCGAATGAGAGAAAATAAGGTGTGCAATGGGGTACCTCGGGTGCCCAGGGGCGATGTTATGGGAATTCTATCGTAACAACCGTACATTCAGACGTCGTCGATTCCCCTGACGACAGTTTCAGAGCGCAAAGGGTATCATGACAGGCGATTCTATCCCAAACGGGTACAGATTTACGGGATGGGCGACCGGGTGTAACAATCTTGGGCAGCGATGCACTAAAAGGATAGCAGTCCGGGTGTGGGCATTGATAAGATGCCCTCTGGATCAAATCATAACTGAGCTTGAGCTGAGAATTTGCCGGAAAAAACGACAAAAAAACCCTATGCGAGCGATTTAGCCCGCGTCCAGGCTGCCGCCGAGGGAGACGAGGCGGCCTATGCGGCGATCGTGGCCGAATTTCAGCCCGCCACGACGCGGCTCATGTGGCGTTTTACCCGTGATCCCGGAAAATTAGAAGAACTGGTTCACGATGCCTTCGTCGAGGTGTATTACAGCTTGTCCAAATATCGGGGCGCAGGTCCGCTGGGCGGCTGGATACGGACGATTGCGGTTCGGGTTGGCTACAAGCATTGGAAGCACAAAAAGCGTGATACCGAGCGACAGGCGATTCATGAGCAGATTGCAGCCACGACGCCCCCGGATGCCCTGACGGATTCCATTCCGGAAGATCCCGAGGAGGCGCACCGCGCTCTCTACGACTCACTGGCCCTGTTGGGGCCCCGGGATCGACTGGTGCTCACCTTGTTATATTGGGAAAATTGTACAACGGAAGAGGCCGCCGCCTTATCAGGCTGGAGTAGCAGCATGGTACGGGTGCAGGCATTTCGGGCCAGAAAACGATTGAAGAAACTACTTGAGGCGGAGAAAAATGGATCTGAATGAACGTATGACGCGCACCGCAGAGCGTGCGCAAGCGGCAAATGTGCCCCATGTGGATGTGGTAGACCGGGTTTGTCGGACGATTCGCCTGCAACAGGCCGAGGAACCCGCACTGCTGGACACTCCGTCAATGGCTTTTGCCGGCTTGTCCCTGGGGGTGACGGTCTTGACGGCGCTGATGTTCATGCCGCTACTCAGCACCCTGCTTGATCCCATGGCCGCCTACATGAATTCACCGTGGAGCTTCTAAATGATTGGTCGTCACCGCAAGTCCGAAGGACATCGCCGAGGCCCGTTCATGCGGGTGGTCGTTAAGTTATTGCTCTTGCTGCTGGTATTCAGCGCAGGCGGCATTACGGGCGGTTTCTACGGCCTCAATCTGGCCTTCAGTAAAATGCGGGAACACGCAACCCATATCGCGGAGCTGCCCGACCACGCCGTGCCCCGGCTGGCAGCGCAGTTGTCATTGACCGACGAACAGCTTCCCCTCTTCGACGCGGCGTTTCGACGTCACCACGCTAAGATTGTGGAAATTGAAGGGCAGAACGCCGTAGACGTTCACCAGCACTTTTATGAAATGGGCAAGGAAATTCTCGCCCTGCTGGATGAGGAGCAGGCGAACGAATTTCGAGAGACCCACCGGAAAATCTGTTCGGTATTCCTCCCCCCCTTCCCGATAAACTTTATGGTAGACGGGAAAGCTCCGGTGCATCATTGCCTGGACTTACAGCAGCAGGAAGCGGCTGAATAAGAGCCAACGGCTCAGGGTGATGGGGCGACAAACTCGGGTATCAAGGACTGTGCGATGGGGCGTAGTCGTTCTACCTCATGCTCCGGTATGGCGCGATAGGGCCAGCGCATTCGATATCCCACGTCTGCCCACCCACCGATGCCTGCCAGGAGGCGATCACAGGCGCCAGGACAATACCCCCCTTCGGTGATAAAGGGCACGATGTGTCCCACGATGAATTCGCATAGCCGGGACTCCACTTCCAGCGCACCGTCAAGGTCGGTCTGCATTTGTCTATACCACGCCTGCGCAGCCCCGGGGTGTAAACAAGCGGCATTGGAGTAGGCTCCCGAGGCACCCTCCCCCACCCCCGTGGCCAAACGATGGCCCGGTACGAATACACTCAGATGTCCGATATGCTTGCGCATGGCCTCATACCAGACTTCATCGCCGCCAGCGGTCTTGACGCCGACAAGGCTTGGGACAGACCTGGAAAGCACTCCGATTTCTTCCGGGCTCAGCACCCGTTTCGCATGGGGCGGATTGTAGAGTACCAGGCCGATGCCCGGTGCGCTCTCGGCCATGCCATGGAGAAAGGCGATGGCTTCTTCCAGGGTGACGGGATACCAATCGGGCAGAATCACCTGAACGGCGCTGGGGGCGAGGGCGATGACCCGCTTGAGGCGTTCCCGGGATACCTGGGCACTCATGTGGCTCACCCCGATTTGGAAGGGCACGTGGGCCTGTTCACAGCGCGTGGCGAGCAAGGTGCTCACGGCATCAAACTCGGGCTCCGTGAGGGTGTGAAACTCCCCTGCCGTTCCGCAGCTATAGATGCCATCCACGCCGAAAGAAATCATGCGGTCGATGGCTTCCCCTACCCGGTGGAGGTCCAGACTCTCGTCTTCGTTCCAGGCAAGCAACAGGGTGGCCCAATTTCCCCGGATAGCGTCTGCGTCCAATGCGTTCATATTGTGTGGTTCACTCCTGTACGTGCCATCGCATTTCCCCCGCATGCCCAACGGTTGCAACGAAAAGACGCCTGATCCTAACAGTTGGTATGTGCCGTCTGCCTGTTTTGCTTCGATGTCTTGCTGGAGAGCAAAAAATGGGCGTTGCGGGCTTTAACCAGGGGAAACGAAAGCGTAGAATGGAAGCAAACAGATAGCAGTTCAATTGAACTGACTACCTGATGATGATCTCGGGTTCCGTTATTGCGGGGATAGCGCCCGGACATCACCTCCGGGGATGCCCGCCGAGCGGAAACCATTGGACATTGTATGGAGATGACCAATGAGACGTTCTGTTTCTTCCCCCCAACTTTCGCGCCGCCGCTTTCTTCACACCAGCCTGGCTGCTGTCAGCGGTGCGGTGCTCGCCCCCTCGATTCTGGTTCGTCCGGCCCACGCCAACGTGGCCGCGAGCGAACGACTTGGTATCGGTGTAATCGGACTCGGTGGCCGTGGTCGACGGGTCATGCAGGCTTTCCTGGAGCAGCCTGACACCCAGGTCCGGGCGGTGTGCGATTGCTACGCCGACCGTCGCCAGACCGGTGTCGACCAGGTTAACTCCTATTACGGAAACCAGGACTGCGACTCCCACATCGACTTTCTGGAGATACTTGAGCGCCCGGACATTGACGCCGTGCTGATTGCCACGGGAGATAACTGGCATGCCGGTGTCTCGCTGCTGGCGGCCCGGGCGGGCAAAGACATCTATTGCGAAAAGCCCATGAGTGTGACCGTTGCGGAATCGCGGGCGGTGGCCGACACGATGAAGCGGCTGGGGCGTATTTTCCAGTGCGGAACTCAGCGACGAAGCATCGGGAACTTTCGCTTTGCCGCAGACTTGGCGCGGAGTGGCAAACTCGGTGAACTGAAAGAGCTGCATGCCGAAGAAGCACCGGGAATGAAAGTGCTCTACGACACGGTGCTCCCGGAAGAACCCGAGCCGCCGCGCGAAGAATTCGATTGGAACCGCTGGCTCGGTCCTTCACTCTGGCGGCCCTACAACCAGAAATATCCGACCCGGGGATTCTGGAGTGCCCATGTGGACTGGAGTGGTGCCTCCGTCACGGAATGGGGCAGCCATACGGTGGATATCTGCCAGTGGGCCAATAACTCCGACGATACGGGGCCGGTCGAGTATTGGCAGGAAGGGGACCGCTGGGTTTCCAAGTATGCCAATGGCACCAAGCTAATCATTCGCAATGGGCTTCGCTTTGGTAGTTGCCCCGTCCGCTTTGAAGGGACCGAGGGCTGGGTGGAAACCGGTGATTCGGGCGAAATCGAAGCCTGGCCCAAATCCCTGTTGGGTAACCGCGGCTTCGAAGGGGGCTATCCCCCCGAGAATCACGTCCGTGCCTTTCTCGATAGCGTCGTCAGTCGCCAGGAATGTGTTTCCGACGCCGAAGTGGCCCACCGGAGTATTTCGGCCTGTCATGTGACCAATATCGTGAAGCGCCTGGGGCGGCCCGTGAAATGGGATCCGGAAACGGAGACGATTATCGACGATGCCGAGGCAAATCGCCTGTTGTCCCGGGCCTATCGTGACCCGTGGTATCTCTAGGATTCAGCGCCGCATTCGCAGCACGCGGAGCGGCAGCAGAAAGTTTTTGTCATGTATTGCAATACGACCCAACGACTTTTTTCGCTCGTAATCGCTTTCCTTCTCCTGCTGGGCACCCAGGGTGTCCAAGCAGAAGACACGCCCCCCGCCACCGAAGCAAAACTTCTCGCCGTACTCACCGGCGATGGGGACTATGTGGCCCATCTGACCGCGTTCAGGGGACTGCGACAGGTGGGCACCGAAAGCGCTGTGCCCGTGGTGGCAGGCTTTCTTCACGATGAACAAAAATCGCACCTTGCCCGGTATGTGCTGGAGCCCATGGCCTCGGATGCGGCAGGCGAAGCGCTGCGCAGTGCCCTGGAAGGGGCCCCGACAACCGTGCTGCCCGGACTCTTGACCTCGCTGGGTGCGCGCCGGGATACCGCTGCGGTTTCGGCGATCACCCCCCTGCTCGGTCATGACGATGCCGCGGTGGCCCGTCATGCCAAGGCCGCACTGGGTCGAATCGCGACCGAGGCGTCGGTTCAGGTCTTGACCGAAGCCCTCGCCGCAAATCCCGGCGATGTGGATCTCGCGGAAGCCCTTCTCGCAGCGGCCCAGACCCTGGTGGCAGATGGCAACAAGAAAACGGCTCTTCCTATTTACCGGACGTTGCGGACGAAGGAGAATCCCGACTTCGTGCGTGTGGGGGCCTTTAAGGGTCTCATCGCTGCCGCACCTGGAAAAGCCCCGCCACGGGTACTCAAGGCCTTGCAGGGGGACTCCCCCCGCTACCGTAATCTGGCGCGGGAAGCCATTGCAGAAACGCGGGGCAAGAAGGCCACGGCGGCCTACGTAGCAGCGCTTCCGACCTTGCCTGATCCCTTGAAAGTGGAAGTGATTTCAGGTTTGTCCCGTCGGGGCGATAAGGCCGCCCGGGAAGGGGTGCTGGCAGCGGTTTCGAGTGACTCCACCGCCGTACAGCGCGCCGCCATTGAGGCGCTGGGCAATCTCGGCACGGTTAACGATGTGCCCGTCCTCGCCGAGCTGATGGTATCCCCCGATGCGGAGACGGCCACCGTGGCCCGCAATAGCCTGATTCGGCTTCGCGGCCCCCAGGTCGATGGCGCCCTGGTCGCCCTGCTCGCACCGTCGGACCCGGAAACCCGGGCAGGACTGCTGAACCTGTTGGACGTGCGTGTGTCTGACAAGGCGGTGCCCCAGGCCCGGAAATACCTGGATGATGAGGCCGAAGTCGTACGGCTGGCGGCACTCAATGTACTCCTCCAGCAAGGTAAATTCAGTGAATTTGACGCCGTGCTGAATGTGCTGAAGCATGCCCCGGGAGAAGCGGAACAGTCCCTCGCGGGTCGGACCCTCTCTGCCATCGCGAAGCACGATAGCGACGAATCCCTGCCCCGCCTCTTGTCGGTGCTCGATGAGAGCGACGAGCGCGTGCAAGTGACCCTCGTAGACGGATTGGGCGCTATCGGCGGACCCGAAGCCCTCGCGGCAATCACGGCCCGTTTGGAAGAAGGGGCACCTGCGGTTAAAAAGAAAGCCCTGGACGTGCTTCGTGCCTGGCCGACGCAAGATGCCGCAGATACCCTGCTCGCCATGGCCCAATCGGAGGATGAAGCCACCCATGACGCGGGTTTGACGGGCTACACGCGACTTGCCCGTAGTCACCCGGAACATGATCCGAAGAATGAGATGATGGCCACGGCCATGTCACTCACCCGGAGCAAGGAGGAAAAATGGATGGTTCTTTCCGCCTACGGCACGGTACACACGGGACCCGCCTTGGACGCGCTCGATGCGCAACTTGATGACCCAGAGGTAAAAAAAGAGGCGGCGATGGCGTTGCTGAAAGTCTGCGAGGCGGTGAAAGGGCATGGCGCTCCCGCCCATCCGAGGGTGCGCAAATCGCTGGAGTTGCTGAAGGCGAAGGTGGATTCGGAATATGTTCAGAAGAAGGCCGACGAACTGTTGGCAGGCCTGGAAGATAAACAATAGCGTTATGGACTAAGCGTGCGTCCGCAATAGGTATCGCGGGCGCACGTTTTATTTGGTTCCTGGGAAGAAAACGGGGAGAAGTTTAGACCGCGCACACGGTTTGCCGTCGTTCAGGTGCCTTGAGACAGGGCGACTGTACTCCGTCGGGATTCATGGCACGGTAGCCACGCCCCCACGACCACGACCTGGCGAGGCCACCGCACCGTCACATGAGAAACACCCACCCGACGCGGCTCAAGGCACCCGAACCCGACCAGCGGTCGCGTGGGATCGGGTGGCACAATAATCGACTGAGATTCATTGCTTACCCTTTATTCGCCCATGAACCTTTTAATTCATGGTGGCGTTCGCCCGAAACTGTCGTGTCAGTGCTTCCCACCGGGCCGTCAGATTGGCCAGGGTGCCCGGGTAGGTGTTCGCCCTATCGTTCATTTCACCGCGATCCGTTTTCATATCGTAGAGTGACCACGTCGACGGCTCTTCTCTCTTCACCGCTTTCCAATCCCCCACCCGAATGGCCGAGCGGCCCTCGTGGTGCCACCAGAGGTAGTCTGGCGTATGGTATTCGTTGTTTACGATAGTGGGCAGGAGCGATATGCCGGGCGGCTGAAGCCCCTGCTCCCCTGCGGCGGGGGTGATGCCGACCGCGGCCAATATCGTGGGCACTATATCGACGAAGTGCCCGGGTTGATGACGCAATTCCCCGCGCGCCGTAAACCCTGCCGGCCAATGGACAATGAGAGGCGAGGCGATCCCCCCTTCATGGGTCCACGATTTGTGGAGCCGGAACGGCGTGTTGGCCGCCGTAGAAAATCCGGGGCCCAGGCACAGGTAGGATTCAGCGGTGCCGGGTACAGCGCTCTTGTCATGTTCGTCGGCCCGAATGATTTGCTCGGCGCTGGCGCCATTGTCCGATACGAAAAGCACCAGCGTATTCTCCAGCGCGTCCATCTCTCGAAGCTGGTCCAGGACCCGTCCGATTTCCCGGTCCATGCGGTCGACCATGGCCGCGTGGATGGCCATCTTGGTGGCCTGAAAGTGTTTTTGGGTTTCCGAAAGCTCGGACCAGGCGACTGCGTCCGGTGCTTCCCCGGGGCCAATGCGGTCTTCCAGTTCTTCCCACGTGAGATTGTAGGGCGGCTTTATTTCGGGGTTTCTGGGGGGTAGCGGTGTGTCTATCAAGCCCTGCTCACGGAGTCGCTCCCAGCGTGCCTGCCGAACGACGTCCCAGCCTTCGAGATAGCGGTCGCGGTACCGGTCAATATCTTCCTGTAGCGCGTGCAGTGGGAAATGGGGCGCGGTAAAGGCCAGGTAGTGAAAGAAGGGCCGGTCCGCGAAGTTGGCGTGATGGTCCTCAAGCGTTTCTACCGCGTGGTCGGCGATGGCAATCGTGGCGTAGTATCCGCTATCGGTTGTCGGTTGGGGCAGCGCCTCGTCGTCGAGAAAGTGCTTCGTGGGCGTGAAGAAGCGGTCCTGGTCGTGGAGCGAATAGGACTGGTCAAATCCGTTCTGAAGTGGCTTGCCATCCAAGTGCCATTTGCCGGAGTGGTAGGTGCGGTACCCCGCCGCTTTCAGGTGAACGGGCACGAGGGGCGCCCATCCGGGACGGTTTCCCAGTTGGGTGTCGTTGAATTTGTCCCGACGCACCTGTTGGGGATAATAGCCGGTAAGTAAGGCAGCCCGCGAAGGCCAGCATCTCCCCGTGGAGTAGAACTGGGTAAACCGCACGCCCCCCTCGGCCAGTTGGTCCAGGTGGGGTGTCTTGATTTCGCCCCCATAGCACCCCGCATCGGAAAAGCCCATGTCATCGGCCATGATGAGTAGAATGTTCGGGCGCGAAGCCGCTGTGGCCAGGGTGCTCCCGAGGAGGAGCACCCACGCGAGTGACAGTCGGCAAAGTCGGTTCATGGCATACGTCCTGACACCGGGGCAGCATCTACGACAACACCTGCCGCCCCGTGTACAGCAACGTGATGTCTATTCACCCGGCGATGGCGCGGCACCCTCCCAGTTGGTGGCGTCGTTTCCGTAGGCAGTACGGTTTATCCGGTGCAGCGCGTCGCCTTCCCCATCGGACGAAGGCGGCCACGGGGCTTTCGAATCATAGCGTACCCGGTCCAGGCGAATGAAGTACGGGGTGCCCAATTCATCGGTATCTCCGGGCTGGGAAAGCTCCAGGGCCTCGCCATCACTGAGCTGTCCGCCGAATGGTCCCAACACCGTGGCGTTGTTACCCACGTCGTAGGTGTTTTCAAAGGCGTCCAGGTCTTTCACCACGATTATATAGCTAAAGGGGGCAATGGTGGTGTTGGCGGGGAAACTGTAGTCCAGGCCTGCGGTGAATCGCCAAGGGATTCCCTCTTCATTATAGAGGGCAATCGGCGTGTTGGTGTAGTTGTAGAGTTCCACATATTCCAGACGGCTGTCATTGGAGCCGGGGTCATACATGATTTCCGTGATGACCAAGGGGCTCTGGG
>JAUIMA010000073.1 GCA_030432675.1 Candidatus Hydrogenedentota bacterium
TGTCAGTAGGGCGGTGCTATGCTCTACCCACGTCGCTGGGACATTGAAACGTAATTTCTACCATGAGGAGTTGAGGAACATGACACCGGAAACTTTTGCATCCAATCTGAAGAACACCAAAGAATTTTTTGACCGTTCGACGCGCTGTCTTACGGAGGAGCATTCGACCTACACACCTAAAGAGGGGCTAATGACTGTGGCCCAACAGGTTGCCCACGTGGCCCAGACCTTTGATTGGTTTATGGAAGGTGCCTTTGAGCGGGCGGATGGCTTCGACCTGGAATTTGAGGCCCACATGATTCCCGTCATGAAGGTCGAATCCCTCAAGGAAGCCCGGGCATGGCTTGACACGTCGGCGGCCAAGGCGATCGAAACCGTCGGGTCGAAATCGATGGAGGAACTCATGAGCCCCTTGCCCGAAGGGATGGTCATGGGCGGCGCGCCCCGGTTGGCGGTCATCGGCGGTATCGACGATCATACCGCGCACCATCGGGGAGTTTTGACGGTCTACTCCCGCCTGCTGGGACTGGTGCCCGATATGCCGTATATGGATATGTGATAACTGCGTTATGTGGAGCGTGAAAGACGGCCCCTGCGTTGGGGCCGTCTTTTCCATCTGTCCGCGCGGCGCAAAACGACATCCAGCAGCCAATTCTGGTATAATTCAACGTCGTAACCCATTCGCCGCAGTCCAATCATCAGAATTTCTATCATGAAAATTGGTTCCATCGATATCAAGAATCCCCTTTGTCTCGCTCCCATGGAAGACGTGTCCGACGTACCGTTTCGGCGCATTTGCAAAGAGCAAGGGGCCGATCTGCTCTTCACCGAGTTCGCAAATTGCGAAGCCCTCGTGCGTAACGTCAAGCAGACGATGCACAAGATTCAAGTGCATGATGGCGAACGTCCCGTGGCCATTCAGCTGTATGGCAGTGGGGAGGAGTCTCTTGAGCAGGCGGCGGGTATCGCCCAGGAAGCGGGTTCCGATTGGATTGATATCAATTGCGGGTGCTGGGTAAAAAAGATTGCCATGCGCGGCGATGGCGCTGGACTGCTCCGCGACCTGAACAAGTTTCAGGCGGTCGTGGAATCGGTACAACGGGGTACGGACCTGCCCGTGACCGTGAAGACCCGGCTCGGCTGGGATGAAAATAATTTCGTTATTCTGGAAGTGGCCCAGATGCTGGAATCCCTTGGGATTTCCGCCCTGACGGTGCACTGCCGGACCCGAAAACAGGGCTATACAGGTAGTGCCGATTGGTCCTGGTTGCCCCGAATCAAAGCGGCGAGCAAGATTCAATTGATCGCCAATGGTGATATTGCCACCCCGGAAGACGCCAAAACCTGTTTTGATCTCGGTTGCGATGGGGTCATGATTGGCCGGGGAGCCATCCATAGTCCCTGGATATTTCGCTATACCCGCCATTTCCTGGAAACAGGGGAGCATCTGCCCGATCCCACCCTCGAAGAGCGTATCAAGATGTGTATACGTCACCTGACCGATTCCGTGGAGTTTCGCGGAGAGCGTCGGGGCGTGCCGTCTTTCCGCCGTCACTATGCCGGCTATCTGAAAGGCGTGCGCAATATCGCCAATCTTCGCAAGGATCTCATGGACTTCATGGAAGTAGCGCCTATCGTGGAGCGTCTGGAACGTTTTCTCGAAGAGTATGACGACGCGGATGAGGCGGCGTAGCGCGCTGCAATTGCTTCGGAGAGGGATGTTCTTGTCGTGTGGATGACCGTCGCGTTCAGTATGCTGATGGTCATAGTGGGGGCTTACGTCCTGATCGCCTTCCTGCTCTACCTCTTCCAGGACCGGATACTCTTTCCAGCATCACGTCATATGGATCGTGACCCCTCCGTTTATGGCTGGGATTACGAAGAGGTCCGTTTGCCGGTGAATGGGGAGGAGACCTTCGGGTGGTATATACCCCTCCAAGAGCATCGGGGTGTCGTCCTGTTTTCTCACGGAAACGCCGGGAATCTCGCCGGACGTCTCGAATCCATCAGCCTCCTGCGCAGTTTTGGGTTTTCGGTGCTGGCATACGACTATGGTGGCTACGGCTTCAGCACGGGAAGACCCTCGGAGCAACGCTGCTATGCCGACATCCAGGCCATGTGGGACTATCTCACCCAAACGCGTGGAATTGAGGCCAGGGAAATACTGCTCTTTGGCCGTTCACTGGGCGGGGCACCTACGGCGGAATTGGCCCGGCACGTGGAAGCCGGGGGGGTGATTCTGGAGAGTGCCTTTTTGTCGGTCGCCGATGTGGCCCGCCACAATCCCTTACTCCGCACCGTGACCTGGGCGATCCGCCACCGATTCGAAAATAAACACAAGGTGGCAACGATCGGGAGTCCCCTGTTGATTATTCATGGGCCGGCGGATGAGGTCATTCCCTTTGAAAATGGGGTGGGACTCTTCGAGCGGGCGACAGAACCCAAATCGTTCCTGGAGATATGCGGAGCCCACAACAATGGCTTCGCAACCTCGGAAAACTATCGCCCCGGGTGGGAGGCCTTTCTCACACCGCTGTTTGGATCCAATCCGGTGGATGGGCGGGATTAAGTCACGTTTTCGTCTGGTAGATGGGGGTAATGGTTGTTCATGTGTGACTAACTATGTGTGCAAAAGTGGAATGATCTATTCACGCAGCGCCGATTTGTTAGTCCTAACTTGCTATAATGTTAACCGTTCTTGAGTAAAAGTGGCAGCATTCCTTCGGCTGTGATACCGGGTCTCTCCCATAATCCACGCTATGCGTTCTTTCCGCTGTTGGGTAAAGGGGCTTCGGGGCACATGGCACGGGTATTGCACCTTAGGGGTGAGAAATGTCAAACACGGCACCAGATTGTCCTGGGGGCCAACGGGTGTTTGGCTCAGTTGCGATTGGGGCATTCGGTGGCCCGGGAGTCAATTTATGAAGAAAAACTGCTTTCTTGGAATGGTGACAGCGCTTTGTCTGGTAGGGGGAACGAACGCCGCCTTTGCCACAGCGGTGAGTATTACCAATGGAACCGGGGGAGCGGGCTATACCATCGGTACCCCCGCTGCCGTGCCTTTCGAGCTTATTCCGAATGGGTACAACGACAATATTCTCTATGTATGGGACGAGGTTCAGAATTTCACGCTGCAGCAGGACTTGTTTGTAGACAGGGTTGCCGATCCAGCGGCGAGCTATGTTGGTGGGACCTCCGGTAACTATTTCATCAAGGCCGGTACTGTCGTATCCAGCCACTACGTGCAATGGGACCCGGCAGGTACGGCGCGTGTTCAAGCGACGCTCAATTTCGACTCCGATATTTTCGCCTTCATCACGGGTGACAGTCGTTTGAATAACAGCGACTACCTTGGCTTGCCGGGAATCGACTACGGCAACTTCAGCCTTCGTGGTCTGGAGAGTGGTGACACAACAGCATTCAATGGTGGCAGCGTGGATATCAGTTGGTCCGCTAGTACGCCTGGGGATTGGACCCGGCTGATTACGGCAGTTTCGCCGGGTGCCGACCCGGTCCCTGAACCTGCCACCATGAGTCTGCTCGGAATGGGATTGGCCGGCCTGATTTATCGCACGCGGAAGCGGTCCGCCTAGTTGGCTCATGTTCTTGAATTGAAAGCCCCCGGCAACCCATTGGGTTGCCGGGGGCTGTTGCATTTCCATAAGTCGTTTCGGGGCTACGGTTCTAAAACGCCATAGTCCACGGGCACATGGGAGCCTTCTTCCAGAAAGCGGGCCATGATATACAGTGAGTCGCTCAGGCGGTTAATGAAGGCGAGGATGGCGGCCACCTCGAATTCGGGAATAACCTCCTTCATTTGTACCAGAGCCCGTTCGAGTTCCCGGGCAACCGTGGCCACCACATCTGCTTGGGCCGACAGCGTGTTGGAGGCCGATACGATGAAGGACTTGGGGAGCGTCACCCGTTCTTCCAGTGCGGTTTGAATTTCTTCGAGCCGGGCGAGGTGGGTTTCATCGAGATCGGCCTGACGATACTCGGGGTGCTTAGCTTTTGGGTCATTCACCGCCGTGCCGATGAGGAAATAGCAGTGGAGGAGCCAGAAGAGGGCCTCATCTAATTCGCGTTGTTGCGCTGTGCCACGTTCCAGAATCTGCATGCGCAATAGGGCCGTCTGAGCGCGGAGAGAATCGACCTTACCGGTCGTCTGCAGGATAGGGTGGGACTTGGGCAATCGCTCGCCGGCAAGAATCATGGTGGTGCCGGTGTCGCCGCGCTTCGTGGTGACGGGGGATGACATAGATACTACTCCAATTTGAGGATATCGTTCGCTACGAAAGGACCCGTCCAGGGTGAACGTGCCGTCAAGCGACTATTCGATCGTAATGCCCACGGGGCAGTGGTCCGAGCCCATAACATCCTGCAGGATGAAGGCATCCTTCACCCGAGGCATGAAATCTTTGTTGACCAGATGATAGTCGATACGCCAGCCGATGTTGCGTGCCCGGGCACGGGTCCGATAGGACCACCAGGAATACTCATCCACGGCATCGGGATGGAGGTGGCGGAAGGTGTCCACGTAGCCGTGTTTTAGAAATCGGGTCATGGCTTCCCGCTCTTCAATGTAGTAGCCAGCGTTGTTTTCATTGTCCTTAGGGCGCGCCAGGTCGATTTCCGTGTGGGCGATATTCATATCCCCACAGAGGATAACGTTGGTCCCCTCTTTCACCAGTTTGTTGGCGATCTTCGTCTTGGTCTTGCAGTAGTCGAGCTTGTAGTCCAGTCGCGCCCGCTTGGCCTGGCTGTTGGGCCAATAGCCATTGAGAATGGTGAAATCGTCGAATTCCAGAATCTGGATACGCCCCTCATCATCGAAGCGCGTCACACCAGAATTACGCACGGACGTTGGAGTGAGTCCCTCTTTTACAAAGGCAGCCGTGCCGCTATAGCCCTTTTTCTGGGCGGGATTGAAGTAGGTGGTATAGCCTGCAGGTCGGAGTACCGACTCTTCAAGGTCATCCGGGAGGGCCCGAGACTCCTGAATGCACAGAATATCGGGTTGGGTGGCTTCAAACCACTCGAGAAAACCGTTTTTCAGCACAGCGCGCATGCCGTTGACGTTCCAAGAGAGAATCGTGGTCATATATGAAATTCCTTGCACGTAGCGGAGGAGCGGTGGGTGGGTAAATATAGTGAGAAAGTGGTAAAAATATGGTCGAAGCATACCGTTAGCAGCCGTGAAATTGCAACCGGAATACGGGAAAAAGAGCTTCACGAATCGCCTCACATGGGCTATCATGGAAGGGTAGGGCGATAAACTGTTGAGGTATGTAACGATGCGAATTCGCAAGCCGGCCGTGTCCGGCCGCTTCTATCCAGCTGACCCACCCACCTTGAGAAGAACGATTGAAAAACACCTGGCGGCTGCCCCGGTTAGTGCCCGGCCAGAAGCGGTGGCTGCGGTGATCGCGCCCCATGCTGGCTATCCCTATTCGGGGCTCACCGCCGCCCACGCGTTCAAGCGGCTGCAAGGGAAAAAGCCTTGCCGCGTCGTACTCCTGGGCTGTTCCCATCACTATCAATTTGATGGCCCTTCTATCTTTGGCGATGGGGGGTATGAGACCCCCCTGGGCGTCGTTTCCGTCGATGGGGATTTTGCGCGACACCTGTCGGCACGATTCGGCAACGCCTGTCCGGAAGCCCATCTGAAGGAGCATGCACTGGAAGTCCACATCCCCTTTCTGCAGATGGCGCTTGAAGGGAGTTTTCAATTGGTCCCCGTGCTCTTTGGAAGCCGTCCGTGCGAAGCGCATCGGGAGCTTGGCGGAGAGCTTGCCCGTTGCCTGGATGCCGACGATCTGGTCTTGGCATCGACGGACCTTTCGCATTTCCTGTGCGAAGAGGAGGCCAATGCCCTGGATCAACGATCACTGAAACAGGTGCTGAGCAAAGATGCGAATGAGCTTTGTGCGGCGGCTGCTCGGGGGCGTTGTTCGCTGTGTGGTGCCAGCGCCGTGGTTTCGGCGATGGCGTATGCCAATGCGATTCGTGCGACGCGCTGGAAAGTTCTCGACTACCGCACCAGTGCCTGGGCCAGTGGTGATACCGACCGGGTCGTGGGGTACAGTGCGATTTCAATGGAGCGCGACGTGGCCTGATCGCGGCGGGTGCGTCATGACACAAGCGCGGCAGTCCGGGCAATCAAACTTTGTGTTCGTGTGCAGTACGAATCAACGTGTTAAAAAGAGGTTTGTCCCGCGGTCCCGCGTCACGATATAGTGGCTCCTCCTATTCTTGACACCAGAGAGAAGGCAGGGAGTATCACATGTCGGTTTCGATCAAGCAGGTATGCAATGCCATGGAGCGCTGGGCACCGTCAGGGCTGGCCTATGAGTGGGACCGGGTAGGTCTTCAGATTGGCGAGCCAGACGCGCCCGTTACGAAGGTAATGACTTGCCTTACGGTCACCGAGGATGTGGTCGTCCGGGCTGAGAAATGGGGGGCAAATCTCATCGTCGCACACCACCCGATCCTCTTTCGACCATTAAAGTCCTTGCGCTCGGATGATACGCACACCAGCCTCTGCTTGCGTCTGGCTACTGCGAACATAGCGGTGTTCGCGGCCCACACCAATCTGGATGTTGTGCCTGACGGCGTGAACACGTTGTTGGCAGAAACGCTCGGACTTCAGGAGATCAAACCATTGGTTCCCATTGCGACGGGGGGACAAGTAAAGGTCATCACCTTTGTGCCAGCGTCTCATCTCGACGCCGTGCGAAGCGCTATGGGTGCCGCAGGTGCAGGGGTTATTGGGGACTATGATACCTGTAGCTTTTCAACACCGGGCACGGGCACGTTTCATCCCGGTGCCGGTGCCTCGCCCTATTCCGGAAAGAAGGGAGCATTGAACCACGAGGCGGAAGTTCGGCTGGAAATGCTCGTGCTTGAAGTGCAATTGGGAGGGGTTCTATCGGCCCTCCGTGCGGCGCACCCCTACGAGGAGCCAGCCTACGACGTGGTCGTGTTGAAAAACCGGGACCTCCGATACGGGCTGGGCGCACGTGGCGTACTGAAGCGGCCGATGAAATTGCAGCAATTTGCCGAACAGGTCCGCTCCGCCCTGAATCTCTCTCATGTGCGTCTGGTCGGTCGCGGGACGACATCCGTGAAGCGAATTGCGGTGTGTGGCGGTGCGGGTGGCGGGGAGATTGGCCAGGTGCCAAAGGATATCGACGTGTTCGTAACCGGCGACCTTAAATATCACGAAGCAGACAGCGCCCGGGAACGGGGCCTGGCCCTTATTGACGCGGGACACGTGGGTACGGAGCGGGGAATAGCGCCCCATATCGCACGGTATTTACGGAAGGAAGTCAAGGGAATCACCGTCAAGTCGGTCGTCGAAGGGGAGATATTCAAGGTTGTCTCCGGAAACGGACGCTCCGCCTGAGGCGTGCATTGGGTGGTCACGGTGAACAAAAGCCGTGCAATCTGCTAAAGTAGGTCACTTGGCATGTTACAACCGAATTGGAATTCGCCTCCGTGAAAAAGCCCTTGAAGATTCTCTTTGCAACGGCCGAAGTGGCACCCCTCATGAGCACGGGCGGACTGGCCGATGTGGCGGCCGCCTTACCAAAGGCCTTGCACAAGGCAGGCCATGATGTGCGACTCATTTTGCCCTTCTATCAGAAGTTGCCGCGCCTTCCCGAGTCTTGCCGCCGCAATATGTGCCTGGCCCATTTAGGGACCCATACGGCCTATGGATGTTTGTGGGAAACGACGTTACCCGATAGCGAAATTCCACTCTATTTGGTGGAGCACGAAAATTACTTCGGGCGAATGGCCCCCTACGGCGATGGTAACCACGAGTATGGGGACAACGCCGAGCGCTTTTGTTTCTTTTCCCATGCCGCCCTCGATGGGATTGCGGGTACGGGTTGGAAACCGGATGTCGTCCACTGCCATGACTGGCCGACCGCGCCGATGCCCCTGAGCCTGAAGACCACCTTCGCCAACCATCCCGTGTGGGCTGGAGTGCCGAGTGTTTATACCATTCACAATCTCGCCTATCAGGGCCGCTATGGGGCGGAGAAGATGGCAAGTACCGGGTTCGGGCCGGAATTGTTCAATCCTGAATGCCTCGAATACCACGGCGACCTGAACCTAATGAAGGGCGCCATCACGTCTGCCGATCGCATCTCCACGGTGAGCCCGCGCTATGCCCGGGAAATCCAGACTATCGAATATGGGGAGGGGCTCGACGGAATCCTCCGCAATCGAAAGGATATTCTCAGTGGCATCCTCAATGGCGCAGATTATAGTCTTTGGGACCCCACCACCGATCCCCATATACCGGAAAACTACAGTGCCTCGGATAGGGCAGGCAAGGCCGTCTGCAAGCAGGCCTTTCAGAAGCAGCTTGGCCTGCCGGAGAAAGATGTGCCCCTCTTTGGGATCGTCAGTCGCCTCGTTTGGCAAAAGGGCATCGATCTGGTCATGGAAAGTGTCCTGGGTTTGCCGGAGGGCGTGGCCCAGGTGGCGGTGTTGGGAACCGGTGAGCGCGGCGTCGAAGAGGGTCTGAAGCACTTGGAATCTCAGCGTCCCGATTCCGTTCGTGTTATGCTCGATTTTAACGTGCCCATCGCCCACCAGCTCCAGGCGGCGTCCGACTTTTTCTTGATGCCCTCCCGCTATGAGCCCTGTGGACTGAGTCAGTTTTATAGTTTCGCCTACGGATCCATCCCGATAGTCCGTCGAAGTGGGGGACTGGCCGACACCGTCGCAGATTGTAATCCGGTCAACCTGAAAACAGGAGTGGCCAACGGCTTCTCCTTTGTGCCGCTTACGTCCCATTCATTGAGTGCGCGACTCCAGCAAGCCGTAGAACTCTATGGGGATCCGGCGGCCTTTAAGGCCGTTCAAGATGCGGGAATGGCCCTCGATTTCTCCTGGAACCGTTCCTGTGAAACCTACATCGAATTGTATCGAGAGTGTATAGAAGCAGCCTGATGGAATTATTGTTCGAAACACATAGCCCGGAAGAAACAGAAGCGGTGGGGTATCTCTTGGGGAGCATGCTCCCGGGAGGCACCCTCGTGGCCCTGGAAGGGGACCTGGCGGCAGGAAAGACCTGTTTGGTAACGGGAATGACCCGCTATTACGATAAGACCGCACCGGTACACAGCCCGACCTTTACGCTCGTCAATCAATACGGGGACGAGGCAGCTCCCCTCTATCATCTGGACCTCTATCGGCTCGGGGGTGCGGAAGAGCTGGCAGATCTGGGGTATGAAGAGATTTTCGACTCCCAGGGTATTTGTGTCGTGGAATGGGCCGAACGTGCAGAAGGACTTCTGCCCAACGACCGCATCCATATTCGGCTGGCACACGGCGGTGGCGATCGTCGCACGTTTCACATGGTCAACCATGGAATCGCACTGCCGACAGACTGGGATAAACGGATTCAGGCTGCCAGTAGTAATGCCGGGTCTGAACCGTAGTTACTGACCAATGGCTCGAAGTGCGTTGAGAAACTCCTGGGCACTGGCAAAGCGATCTTCCGGTTTCTTGGCGATAGCCTTCATAACGACTGCGTCCAACTCATCCGGTACACCTTCCACAACCATGCCGGGTGGTTTTGGCACTTCGGTCAATTGGCGCTCCATCACATTGCCCGTCTCGAAGACAATCTTGCCGGTCAGGAGTTCGTGGAGCACAAGGCCCATGGCGTAGAGATCCGACTGAGGAGTCGCCTCCTCTCCCCGCGCCTGCTCCGGAGCCATGTAGCAGGGGGTTCCCATGACCACATTGCTGCCCGTAAGGTTGGCGCCATGGCCCTTGGCGAGGCCGAAGTCCATGAGTTTAACCAGGTTTCCCTTTGCGATAAGTACATTGTCGGGCTTCACATCGCGATGCACAATGCCCGCCTGGTGAATGGCCTCCAGCGCCGCACAGGCCTGTCCCACCAGATTTACCGCCTCGCGGGGAGCTAAGGCTCCTTTTTTGCGAACGTACTGATTCAGGTTGGGGCCTTCGATGTATTCCATGGCAATATAGGAGCTGCCTTGCTCCACGCCGATGTCGTAAACGCTCAGAATATTGGGGTGGGAAACCTGGGCTGCCGCCTGGGCCTCTCGCTTGAATCGTTGCCGGAATTCCTCCGATCCGTCCACGAGGGTGCCGAGAAACTTGAGTGCGACCGGCCGATCGAGTTGCGTGTCCCGGGCCTTGTAGACCACGCCCATGCCGCCCCGTCCGAGCTCGCTTTCCAATTCGTAGCGATTCTTCAACGTCTGTTCCACCATGGACATGACGGGCGACTTTTGATTTCCAGTCGGCGGGGTGACCATGGTGGCGGAATTGGCTACACTTTCACCACTTCCCGCGATGGAAATCCGCGACTGTACACTGGAAAGTCGTTGGGCTACATCACGATAGCCCACGTCCACGGTGCGGATTTTCAGCAGCGTATCTTGCGATTTATCAAGTTTGCCCAACTGCTCATAGGCCAGCGCCAGCATCCAGAAATAATCGATATTATCCTTACGCACCCGCTCGCCCAGAAGGTGGTTCTCCAAGGTGGCCGCACTATGAGCGAAGTCTTTCAACTCGTAGAAAGCCCGCCCGAGCAGACCCCGGGAGCTGTTGAAGTGGGGGTGGTCTTCGGGCAACTGTTGGAGAAATCGGACCGCATCTTCCCACTTGTGGGCATGAACCATGGCCATGCCCGCTCCGTAATATTCACGGGCCCGCTCAAAGTTTTTGCCGGCCTGCAGCGGGTCATTGGCCTTCCAGAAACAGTCTCCGGCCTTTCGGAAATTACCACCCCCTTCATAGGCCATGCCCGCCTCTTTCCACTGCTGCCGAGCTTCGTAGTACCGCCCACCAATCTCAGAGGCCCGCTTCGTTTCACCGGCCTGGTGCATGCATTTCGACGCGGTTTCCAGTTGTCCGGCCTGGAGGTAGGCCTCACCCGCCTGCACAAACTCGCCTGCCTGATGATAGAGGCGCCCGGCCACATCGGGGCGTTGGCTTGCCATCATGATTTCGGCGGCCTGGAGCGTGATGGTCCGCAGCTTGTCTTTGGGGATTTTTCCGGTATTCTTTCCATCTTCCAAGAGACGAATACAGGCTTCTGCGGCGGTGCTCCGCTCGGTGGCGGGGGCTTTCGTATCCGAGAAATAGACGTCATAGAGATCGGCACTTTCGACCGCCTTTCCGGCGAGATGAAAGGCTTCTGCAGCCTGCGGGAGGGCGTCACCCCGCACAAAAGCCTTGGCTGCTTTCAGGTACTTCTTTTTCTCCAGATAATACTGGGCAGCGGAGCGATAATCCCGCGCTTTTTCAAGTAGCTTGGCAGCCTTTAACGGATAGCCGGCCTTGGCCCATTCCATGGCGGCTCGCTTTCGGGCGCCCGCCTTGTTGTGGGCTTTGGCGGCCTCTTTGTGACGTCCTAATGCGGACAGCACCTCAGCGAGCTTCTCATAATCGCGCTCTTTTCGCAGGCGTGCGACGGCCGCTTCGGGATTGCTCAGCGCATCGGCCCGTTCGCTCTCGGAGAGCGGCACCGGACCGCCGCCATCAGCCTGTTTCAACTCCCGTTCGTATCGCTTGCGCCGCCGACGGTCTTTCACCCGCAGGAAGATTTCGTAGCAAAGTAGCAAGAGTGCGATGGTACACCCGGTCTTGAAAGCCAGGACCTTCCAGGAGGCGTCCATCGCGATGCCAAGGTAAACTTCTACCCAGCCCAATGGGATATTGAGTATCCCGTCCCAATAAACTCGTACAATTCCACCCATTACGTCCACCTGTCAGCTCGATGAATTTCCAAAGCGTCAGCAGGTACCCGAGTAACTGCTGACAGCCATCCTACGTCAAGCTACTTGATTTTGACAAGGTTCTTAATTTTATTGCTTTTGGAAGCAGTGGCGCAGCACAGAGGGGGCGGGCCGGTGGGTCTATGGGCACCGCACCTGCCGAATTCGGGGAAAGGAGGCGCGATTCTGACCCCGTGAGAAAGGGCTCTTGGAATATTTGATCGGTGCTGCGCTTGAAAATACGCCGAGTTCCGTGCAAAATAGAAAGCAGAGCAAGCGGGGTTGTTTCTTGACAACTGTCGTGCTTGCGATTGATTGCCCATAGAAGGGGGCGCCAGCAGGAAGCTCGCGTAGTGGATTGGCTAAGCTTATCTGCGGCTGCGAAGCGGGAGAGACCTTACATTGAGGTATGCCATCGTATCCGACATTCACGCCAATCTGGAGGCCTTCTGCGCTGTTCTCGAGCAGATAGATGAAATGGGCGTTGACCAGATCGTTTGTCTGGGAGACGTTGTCGGATATAACGCCAGTCCAAATGAGTGTGTTGACCTCATTCGCTCCAGAAACATCCAGACGGTTCTGGGGAACCATGACGCCGTAGCGTGCAGTATTGAGGAGCCTTGGGGCTTTAATCCCGTGGCCCTTGCCGCCGCTATCTGGACCCGAGAGCACTTGAGTGAAGAAAACCTTGAGTGGATTCGAAATCTCCCGGACGTGCTCAATTTTGAGACATTCGCGACGGTTCATGGTGCGCCCAAGAACAGAAACACCTATCTTTTTACCTGGGAAGACATCTTGCCGCATTTGCCCTTTCTCGAAGAGCAGAATTGCAATATTTGTTTTATTGGGCACACCCATAGTCCCGGTATTTTTTCGACGGACGGGGTCTATTCGGTAGACGATGATTCTAAGTTTTCCTTGGGTACCGGGAAGAGCTTTTTCATAAATCCGGGGTCAGTTGGACAGCCCCGCGATGGCAATCCCCATGCCGCGTTTGGTATCCTAGACACGGACGAGAACGTTTTTGAGCAGGTGCGCATTAAGTATCCTATTGAAAAGGCGGCGAAACGCATTGTGGAAGCGGGACTGCCCCAATTTCTCGCAGACCGCCTCTTTCTGGGTAAGTAAGGAGTTTACATAGTGCGCCGCGCAGAGTTGGAACGAAGCACAAACGAAACTGCGATCTCTATTAAAGTTGCCATTGATGGCGAAGGCAAGTCTGAAATCGATACCGGCGTTGGTTTCTTCGACCACATGTTGGATCATTTGTCCCGCCACGGCCTCTTTGACCTCACTGTACGGGCCAAAGGCGACCTTCACATCGACGCCCACCACACCGTAGAAGATGTGGGTATCTGTCTTGGCAAGGCATTTCTTGAGGCGGTCGGCGTTCCCAAAGGCATTCGACGCTACGGGCATGCGGTCGTCCCCATGGATGAAGCCCTGGCGGAAGTGGCGGTGGACTTCAGCGGTCGTCCCTTTCTGGTCTTCAATGCCGATCTCCCCAATGGCAGTCTGGGAAATTTTGACTTGGAGTTGGCGCAAGAGTTTATGCAGGCATTCGCGGTCAATGCGCGTCTGACGCTCCACATTAATCTTCGCTATGGAAGCAATACGCACCACTGCATTGAAGGTATATTTAAGGCCTTGGCACAGGCACTGCGTCAGGCGCTTGAAATGGATCTCCGTAATACGGGCATCCCGTCTACAAAAGGAATGCTGGAATCGTGATAGCCATCGTGGATTATGGAATGGGTAACTTGCGCAGCGCTCAGAAAGGGCTGGAGCAGGTTGGCCATGAAGCGGTGATTACAGACGATATCGATCTGATCGAGCGGGCCGACGGAGTCGTTTTGCCCGGGGTCGGTGCCTTCAAAGATTGTATCGAAGGGCTGACCGAACGTGGCCTCGTGCCTGTGGTAAAGGCAGCGGCAGCAAGCGGGCGTCCTTTCCTGGGTATTTGCGTCGGCCTTCAGCTCTTGTTTGATTACAGTGAAGAGGGGCCGGGTGCCGAGGGGCTCGGGATTTTTCCGGGACGTGTGGTGCGTTTTCCCAATGCGGCCACCACTGGATTGAAGGTTCCCCATATGGGATGGAACGGCATTACGCCCACCGACAATCCCATGGCGGCGGAAATACTTTCCCACACAAGCCCTAGCCCATATACTTACTTTGTACATAGTTACTATGCCCAGCCAGACGATCCGGGTATCGTCCTGGCTACCTGCGATTACGGAGTTTCTTTTCCGGCAATTGTGGGACGGGATAATATATATGCGACGCAATTTCACCCGGAGAAGAGCCAGCATGAGGGTTTGGCGATCTTGAAAGCCTTTGGCAATAAGGTCGTTGCGGGTGCAAGTATTGCTTGAGCAGGAGGGAAGTCGATGATCAAAAGAATTCTGGTGCCAACCGATGGCAGTGAATCTTCGGCGTTGGGGGTGACGTATGCGGTTAGTCTTGCGCAATCTTTCGATGCGCACATCCAGGGCATCTACGTTGTAGATGTAAAATTGCTCGAAGGCCCATTCCTGCAGGATTTGTCGGCATCGCTCGGCACGGCTCCCTATGTGAACTATCAGGGGAATATCTCTCTCTTATTGGAAGAGCGCGGTAACAGCGCACTCAAATTCCTTTCCGAAGCCTGCGCCGCTGCCGAAGTGCCCTGTGAAGTCGCTCAGGCCTCGGGTGTGGTCGCGAAAACGATTACGGACCACAGTGGCCTTGCCGACCTGATCGTAATGGGGCGGGGTGGCGAGCATAGTGAATGGCTGGAAGGGCTGATTGGTTCCACCGCCGAGGCGGTAATCCGCCGTTCTACCCTGCCGGTCCTCATTACCGGTCAAAGTCATGTGGGACGGGATAACATGCTGGTTGCGTATGACGGCAGCAGCCATGCGCAGAATGCGCTGAAAACGGCGGTCGCATTTGCGGAGGTTTGGAAGACCAAGCTCCAGATTCTGGTGGTGGGTGAAAAATCAAATACCGAAGGTATCGTGAGCAAAGTACGCGGCTACCTGGACGCTCATGATATCGAAGAGGAAATAGTACGCGCCGACGGCGAACCCGGCGAAGTGATCGTAGAAACCGCTGCATCGATGGCGGCCGATCTCATCGTGATGGGGGCCTACGGCCATGCAAAAGTTCGGGAACTTGTGGTGGGCAGTACTACAACCTACGTAATCAATCACGCAGGTTGCCCCGTACTTTTGGCGCGCTGATACGGTACTGACAACCAAAAGGAATTTCGTTATGGAAGAGGCCCTCATAGCTGATCGGGTGAATGGTTTTGTAGGCGACTTGCCGGCCCTTCCTTCCGTTGTTGCCGAAGTGCTTCGCATGACGGAGGACCCGGGAACCTCTACGGCAGAAGTCAGTGAAATTATTCAAAGTGACCCCGCGATGACCGCGAAGGTGCTTCGCGTCAGTAATTCTTCGTACTACGGTATGAAACAGTATGTGGGCACCCTGAAGCTGGCACTCGTTATTCTCGGAGTGCGGGAAGTGCGTAATATCGTGCTCGGTATTTCCGTATTTGAAACGGTGAGTGATCGCAGCACGGACATGAAGGTTGCGCAGGATATCTGGCACGGCTCCCTGCGTACGGCGGGTATATGTAAGAAGATGTCTGAGGCGATGAAGTTGGGGCTACAAGGCGAAGAATTCATCGCAGGGCTTCTGGCGGATATCGGGATCATGGGGCTGCTGCGAAGCGAAGACTCGACGTATCGCGCGCTCTACGACTCCTTGGGCGAAGATCGACTGGCCCTTCGAAAAGCCGAGCAGCTACACTTTGGCTTTACCCATGCCGCAGTATCCAAGGCCATGGCAGAGCGATGGAATCTCCCTCAGACCCTGTCCGACGCTTTGGGTATGCAGTACGCTGGTGGGAAGTTTACCCTCACCAATGCAAAGGACCCCAAATTGGCGGCCCTGGTGCGTGTTGCGCGGACTATCGATCACAATCAGGAAGGTGATGCCCAATTGACCCGGGCGCTCGAGGAAACGGAAGCCTGGACCATCCTGGCTGAGTCCAAGCACCCCATTCCAGAGTGCGAGCGTAGCCCCTTGATCATGGAATATATCGAAGAACTGAATGCGGTAGCGGCGATACCCCTTTAGGGCTCTCCTCCCTCCGCCACGTAGAATTGAAGGCAGTATCCTATGGCAGGCAAAGAAAAAGTACCCATCAAGCGTTCCGACCAGTTCCAGGAAGTGGACGAAGAACTCTCCCGTGTAATGGAAGAGCTGGATATGACCATCGAGCGGGTTAGCGCCATCTTCGATAGTAAGTCAGAAGAAGACCTGGAAGAGCTCATCGCGGCGAAAGAAGACGCCGTCGCCGAAGAGGAAGAGTCTGGGCCTACGGTTGAAGCCCCAGAGGAACCGACTCCCGGTGTTTCG
>JAUIMA010000661.1 GCA_030432675.1 Candidatus Hydrogenedentota bacterium
ACCGTTCCAGGTGCTTCCGTCGGGCAGGATACTCTCCGACGTGTGTTTGCCGGACTGGGCATTCACCGTAATGATCTTGGCGCCCTTGGGCACCTTGTTGCCGCCGTAACCGCCATGGCCCGTGGCGCGGCCATAGTTCAACTCCACGCCGCCCCAGGTGCCCTTGTAATCATTCACGTGGTCGTGGCCGCAGAAATAGGCCCGCACGGTGCCCAGGCCGTCCAGTATGGGCAACGTGGTGCCGTCTTCATCCCACGAGCACACGTCCTCCAGGAAGACACCGCCCGTGTCTTGCTGGGCGCGAATGGCCGTATATTGGGCAACCGGAATATGGACCACCGAGAACGCGTTTTTCGCCCGGGGACGATATTCCTGCTCCGGCAGGGCCTTGAGCCAATCGCGCTGGGGCTGGAGCAGGCCCCGGTCCATGGAATTCATGCAGATCACATCCCACACATCCTGGCCGCTTTTGTCCTGCAGGGATACCACATAATTGCCGCCGCTCGCGCCGCCTCGATAAAGGGAATGGCGCGCGTCATGGAGCACATCGTGGCCCGCCACGTAATCACTCAGACGGTCGTGGTTGCCCCAGGTAAAGAGCCACGGCACGCCCCATTTACCCAGTTGCTCCAGGGCGAACTCCATGTAGGCCCGGCCCTGACCGTCGGGGTTGTCGTGCCAGAGGTCACCGGAAATCAGGAGAAGCTCCGGCTGGGTCTTTTCAATCAACCGTGGGATATCTTCCAGGGTTTGCTTGTCCCGTGCGGGCTCGTCCTTCTTGCAGAAGAAATGGATATCCGTCAACTGGAGCATACGGATTCGGGAGGGGTCGGCGATAGAGAGCGCCGCCCGCTGCTCGGGATAGGTCATGGACGGGGAAAGGCCGAGGGACTCTTCTTCTTTGGCATTCGCCGTGGGGACGCCGAGTGCCGAGCCCACGGTGGCCGCTGCCGTACCGGCAAGAAACTGCCGGCGATTAATGGAAAAACGATGCATGACGCAAACTCCTTCATGGATCTGGTTTTGAGGGAT
Source organism: Candidatus Hydrogenedentota bacterium (assembly GCA_030432675.1). GTDB lineage: Bacteria > Hydrogenedentota > Hydrogenedentia > Hydrogenedentales > JAEUWI01 > JAEUWI01. The sequence goes on from JAUIMA010000661.1 coordinate 1,033, forward strand.
CCCTATTGTAGGAACTTCTGCATCGTAATTAAAAGGGCGCTGGCACGTCGCAAGGAGGCGTGACCATCAGACGTGACGAACGTCTATCCATCCCGCTGGTCATACTCCCCCTCCGGTCCCACAAACCCCATCACCCCCCCGGAATGGGCGGCGGCCCCTGTTGAAACAACCCGGCGATTTCCGGCACCTGACTCGCCGCGACCCAACCGGCCATGCCCTGCGCCCACACGAGGGTCTCCGCCGTGAGGGCTCCCTGTTGCACCTGTTGCTGCAACACGGCCACGGGGAAGGGCCCCGTCTGGGCACCGTTTACGGCCACGTAGTAGGTCGTTTGTCCCGGAACGGGTGGCGGACCGGGCGCGGCGCTTTGAGGCGCGGCCTGCTGGTTCTGTGGGTTAAAGCCCTGGGCCATCTGGTTGGCCATGGCGAATCCCATGCCCATTCCCATGCCACCGGCCGCGTTACCACCGGGATTATCCGCCGCGGCTTCCATGGCGTTGGCCGCCTGAAACTGGGTGTACTGCTGGAGATTCCCGATGACGCCCATACTCGTGCGCTTGTCGAGCACTTCTTCCACCGCCGGGGGCAGGGAAATATTCTCGACCAACAGATTGGACACGTCGAGGCCATAGGCTTCGAAATCGGGGTGAAGGCGCTCGGAAGCGAAACGGCCGAACTCGTCGTAGTTCGCCGCCAGGTCGAGGGCCGGAATCTTGCTCTCGGCCACCAGGTCACTGAAGCGCGCCACAATCAGGTTGCGCAGTTGGGCGGTAATCTCTTCGGTGGTGAAGGTGCCATCCGTACCCACGATTTCCTTGATGAAGGTCACCGGGTCCGATACACGCACGCAGTAGGTGCCAAACATCCGCAGGCGCAGGGGCCCAAACTCGGCATCCCGCAGCATAATGGGATTTTTCGTGCCCCATTTCAGATTGGTGACGCGGCGGGTGCTGATAAAATAGACTTCGGCCTTGAAGGGGCTCTCGAAACCGTGGCGCCACGATTCCAGGGTGCTGATGATGGGCAGATTCTTCGTGTCGAGGGTGTACATACCTGGGTCAAAGACATCGGCAATCTTCCCCTCACGGATAAAGACGGCCACCTGCCCCTCCCGCACCGTGAGCTTGGCACCGTGTTTAATCTCGTTGCCGTGCCGCTCGAAACGATGAACCATCGTGTCACTGGACGGGTCCAGCCACTCGATAATGTCGACGAGTTCTCCGCGAAATTTGTCCCAGATAGCCATGGTGCATTCCTTATACTTGGTGCCACGTGCAGTGACGCAGCCAATCGGCAGGTTATTCCGTCAGTCTACAAAAGTCCCCAAGAAGAAGTACAACGGCGGGGCCCTTGGTATTCGCGAACGTGAGAAAAGCGCGCGTAGGGCCACCTGATGGTCCGATTCCCGCAGCAACCTCATTGACGCCTATACGAGAGCCCAACCGATATGCGATAGAACTCCTCACCTTGGAGGGGCTGGGGGTGGGTCAAGTCGCGTAAGACGTCAAATACCCACCCCTGACCCCTCCCAGGAGGGGAAATGCCTCGCGGATTTACTGAAAACCAAGAGCGAAAGAAGTTCACTCCATTTAGCTTTGGCACCCTTATTTCAGCGTAACGGCAATCGTCGTCACCGCAGCGTCGGGCAGGGTTTCCGGGAGGGAGAGCGTCTTGGTGGCGTCATCCACCTTTAGCACGTCGCCCGTGGCCACCAGCCGGGCCCCCACCATGGACTCCGTCAACCCCGTAAAGGTGATTGTATCGCCCGGGCGTGTTTCGAGGTGGACAAAGAGCTGGTCGTCCTTCCGGGTCAATTTGCCCGCCGAAGCCCCGATATCGGTGACCTGTCGTGTTCCGTAGATGCTCTCGCCATTCACCGCCAGCCAGGCGCCGATGTCGCGGAGACGCTCGGCCAGGGGAGCGGGGATT
>JAUIMA010000074.1 GCA_030432675.1 Candidatus Hydrogenedentota bacterium
AGGAGTGGTCAACCCCCTGTTGCTTCATCCATTAAGCTCACCGGTCACTGCTATACTTTTCGCGCCCATCCCAAACCCCAATCACGCAAAGGCGGGCAACTGCCCGTTTGGTGATAGACCAAAACACCGGCCCCGCAAGCAACGCCTGCGGGGCCGTTTTTTTGTCGACACCTCCACGCCCTCAGTGAAGATAACCTCGTTCAGCCTGGAGACCAAAGGGGGTTGACCATTCCTGGCCGATATAAGGGGCACGAGAATTTTCACAACCCACTCAACCATGCGAAAAAGACGCCGAACACCAGGGCAAGCACTTCGATGGCAAACACCATTTGCGCCACATCACGGGCCCTCCCGCCCCCGAAGTAAGCCTTATGTCGACCAGGAATGGTCAACCACCTGTTGCTTCACCTACGCTACTCGCCGGTCACTGCTCTACTTTCGGCATCCCGCTCAGCCTTACTTGCCTTCGGGCCGGGGTTCCTCGGACATGACAGGAAAGTCCGTGTAAATACGATCTTTGGTGGACACGAAGACTTCTTTCTCACCGACCCGATAGGTCAGATCAAGCAGGCGCGTCATGACATACAGGCTTTCCCCCATAGGCACATCTTTCAAATTGATGTATTCGATCATCCCATTGGTGACATAGCCACCGCCATCGCCCCCGGACTCCGGCGCAATCACCAGGGCATCCAGCCGGATATCGACATCGAAGGACGGTCCGATGAAACCGATTATATCTCCAAGGTGGATATCCTCAAACTCGATGTTCACCGGCGCCTCCAGTTTCCCGAGGATAGCGCCCTCCCGGAATATCGCGGAGGGAGGGGAGAGCGTCAGGTCCTCCGTAATCTGGCGCGAAGAGCTGACCCAGATATGATGCCCACGAACCTTGTAGGTCAGATTAAGGGGCGTTAACAGGGCCGTAAGTGCTTTCTCCAGGGGTTGAGCGCGCTGCTCAATACGCTTGATGTGGCCGTCGGTGACGTACCGGCGCGCTGGCTGATTGGCGTCCTGCTCCTCGGGCGGTGCCACAACCCGGCTGTCGAGCACAATGTTCAGCTCAAAGCTATCTTGTATAAACTCGATGGCTTCTTTGACGTGGATAGTTTCAAATTCTATATTCACTGGATTCTGCAGTGTTGCGAGGACTTCCTCCGATGGACTCAGGTCAAGCACCCAACCGGTCTCTGTGACGGGTTCCTTTTCAGCTGCTGGCACGACACGCTCTACGCTTTCCTCCACGACCGGCGTGGCCTCTGCGGGCTCAGGTGGGATGGCACCGGCTGCGACAATCTCATCCGGTGCCGCGGTCGCTAAAACTTCCGCGCCAGCGGTTGGTCTGTTTTCCGGCTCAGACATTTGCTCTGTGGCCAAGTCCGGCGACGGCGACTCGTGGGCTGACACGACCGGAGCAACCGCGTCGGAGCCGGACCAGACCACAAAGCCGCCCACCACCATCCCCACCGGTATTGCCGCAGCCACGAAATAGCCCACCACGCCCTGTGCGGATATCCCCGCCACAGACACGGGTGTTGCCAGCACCCGTTTCCCCAATTCGGACACCAGGGCCGCTGGGGCCGTCTCGGCGGAAGCCTCCTCCAACATAGTGCCCAAAGCAACGGACGTAACCGCCACCCCTTTCTTTCCTAAGGTCTCGCGAATCTGGTCGATACCCCGCTCAATCCGCAACCGTACGGTTTTCCTGGAGACTCGGAGCTCGTCCGCCATATCGGTGTGGGAACGCCCCTCAAGAAAACGTAACACCACGGCCGCTCGAAGCTCCTCGGGCAGCGCGGCAATCGCTTCGTCTACGTGCTCCCGTGTGTCGTCCCACGTGGGCTCCGTCGCAGAAGGCTGTTGTGCCGCATAGTCTGCCTCCCGCTCCACGCGGCGCCCCTCGGATTTCATCCGGTCCAGGCTGCGCCGGGTCGCGACGGTGTGCAACCAGCCCCCGGGGCTGCGCACATCTCGTGGCCCGCGCATGAGCTCCACGAAACACTCCTGGGCCACTTCCTCCGCCAACGACGGATTCTTCGCCACACGCAGGCAGGTGCCGTAGACCATGTGGGCATGTCGCGCAATCAGCTCGGAAAATGCGTCGGCATCCCGGCGCTTCTGCCAGCGTTCGAGTAACAAGGTGTCTGCGAGTTCCATCGTCATTTTAGTTCCCCTTCTGTTTGGGCCGCATCGTAGTTCTATTATAATGTCGACACCAACCGTCAAATTGGAACCTGAGCCGGTAGTAGGAACAGCAACACGAACACGGTGATATCCGACCACACCGATGGCAGGAGGTTACCCGCTCACATAGCTCGCCCGCATTGCCCTCGTGTCTGCCACAGCCCGAGACACTGGCTGTTCGCCACGTATCATTCCTTAAACCCATGGTCAGAATTCGACCTGTGGGGCCCCCTCATCCGATACCTCGACCACGCGAATCTCATGGTCGGTCGTATCAACGGGGTCACTTGTGGGGCAAGTCCTCAGGAGCAGGGTATAGGCACCGGTGCGGTGCGCTGCCAGCTTGAATGCGCCCTGTACCCCAACATCACCCTGACCCGCAATCATGGAATAATCCGCCTTGATAGCCTCCTCCCACTTCATGGCACCACGCAGCAGCACCACCGTGGCACGTCTGTCGGCGGGAACCCCCGAAACCTTCCCCTCAATCCAGTGAGCAATGGTCATATCTGCGGTCACGCTGGTAACCTTGTCAGCACTCAGCGGGACGGGGTCCACCAACACCTGTTGCGCTCCATCTTCGCACGAGGCCACAAGCATTGCCCTTCCCAGGGGAAGCTGCTGAACCCGAAACGTGCCGTCAGGTGACACGCCCCGCCGAATCCGTTCGGTCCCTAGCTCCGTTTCGATGAAGAAAGTTAGCATCGGCGTTGAAATGGGGTAACCATCTTGAACCACTACTCCTTCAACCGTCGCGGTCGGCCGTGCCACGTCGATTCGAACGCTCCTTTCCTCTCCCGGCGCAATGTGTACCTGGGTATAGGGGCAACGATTTCCGGGCAGCACCACTTCAATTTCCACCGGTCCCGGAAGAATCTCCCCCAGCGTAGCGAGACCCGCTTCGTCTGTGGGAGCGGTCATCTCGAAGCCAAGGCGCCGATCGCCGGGATAGAAAATGCGAACCGCGGTCGATGTCACAGGAGTGCCGTCGGAGAAGACTTCCACGTTCAATCGACCGGCTTTCTCGAGGGTAATGGTAGACGTCTCACGCAGTGTTGCGCTTCCGGGGGCGAAATCTGGATGCCACGCGGTAATGAAGGGTTGCTCAACCGAAGAAGTCACCACCTCGAAGGCTCCATCGGCGTCCGACACGGCGGCTACATTCTGGTCACGCTTTTCAGGGGGCCCCATACGGCTCAGATAGATCTTCGCATCCACGACCGGCTCACCCGCTGATGAAACTACTTCACCGCGCAAGGGCATGGGCCGTATTTGCGCCAAACGGAGTACAATCTCGTCGCGAACTTTCTCTTCCTCTACGGAGGTGGTCACTACTGCAGTCCGGTACCCGGGCGCGCGGGCAAGGACGGTGACGTTCCCTGCGGATACCCGGTTGATTCTGAAGGCGCCCTGATCGTCCCTGAATCGGCGTGCATCGGAGAGCATATCCTCTTGAATTCCCGTTGCATGGTAATTGAGATACGCGACCTCAAACTCGGCAATGGGTTTCCCCGTCACCCCATCAACCACCTTTCCCGCAACGCCACCTGGCTTCAGCAGCTCAATGCGAATTTCCTGAACGCCTGCCATGGCAATTTGGTCGATCGACGAGTATCCCCGTAGCTCCGTATGCAGCATAATTTTTCCGGCTGGCAGGAAACGAAGGTCGAAACGCCCGAATGCATCGGTCACCCCACCAGGAGAAGCCGCAACGGTATTGACAACGCGCGCGCCTGGCAAAGGTTCCCCAGCACTATTGACCACAATGCCAGATGCCGTGAGATTACCTTCCGAGCCGAATACAAAATCGACACCACTCCTAACTTCGCCCGTCGTGAGTGTAACCAGGCCGACGTCGTTGAACTCAGACCAACGCTCTATACCTGGCTCGGCAAGCTGCAACTGGTACGTCGCTGCCTCCAAACCATAGACGCTGTAGTACCCAGATTCATCAGTGTCCACACGTATCCGCTCTTTCCAGTTTCCTATAGATTCAACGTTTTCGATGGCAATCTGCGCATTAACGAAAGGTGTCCCATCCGGAAGAGTGACTGTGCCCGTCAAGGAGGGTTGGATGATTTCATAGTCGGAATCTACTTCGGATTGGAAGTTGGCGAGAACTTCTTCGCTTAGCTCCTTGACTAAGTCCGGCGTCGATATGTAGACGGCTTCTTCCTCGACCCGGTAAGTAAGACCGAGCAGACGGGTGAAAACAAATAGGACTTCTCCGACCGTAGCCTCTCTCAGTTGGATATAAGAGATCATTCCATTGGTAGCATAAGAGGGTACCCAAGGAGGCGGTTTCTCGCCGAGTCTGGCTTCTGGCATTACTACGCGACTATCCGAAACGCTCTTCACTTCGAAACTGAACTCCAGAAATTCCAGAAAGCTGGAGAGATGGATGTGCTCAAATTCTATATTGGCGGGCGACTCAAGCGTGGCTTGCATTGCGCCATCAATAAAGGGCGCGGTCGGGAGAGATCGGGCCAAATCCAGCGTTATCTGGCTTGAGCTGCTCACCCACACTGCGGATCCGATAACTTTATAAGTCAAATTCAACGGTCTTAGTATTATCGTCAGGGCCTCGTCCAGACGCGTGTCTCGAAGGCTGACATTGCGAACATATCCGTCCGTCACATAGGCTTGGGGAAACCGAGGATCCGTAAGGTTACCGCTTGGCTCTTCTGGTGCCACCACCCGACCATCAAGCACGAAATTCATACGCTGGCTGTCCTGAAAAAACTCGACAACGTCCTGGATATGTATGTCGTCAAAATCAACATTCACCAGGTTCGCCAACTTTTCTTGCGTTTCTTCCGACGCTGTCAGGTTGAGTGTCCAGTGGCCATTGGGGGCCTTCTCCGATTCCAAGGTGGCGGGGGGGGCCATTGTGGTATCGACATCATTGTCGCTCTCCTGGGCACCATTGGACTCGCGCATATGCGCAACCATGGGCACAGGCGTTTCCGACGACGTCACCCCAGCACCCACCTCTGCCGTGTTGTCAACTGTAGCCACGGGCGCTGAGATTTGGCGATATAGTTTTATCGTCGAATGGGTGGCGATCCCGAAGACGAGGACTGCCATGCAAAAAAAGGCGTATTTCGCAGTTGCAACGCTCGCCAGAAAGGCCGGTGCGGGAGCATGAGCCAAGACGCACTTACCCAAACTTGCCAATAGTCTTGGTGGTACTGCTTCCGCAGGTACGCTTTCGAGGACAGTCGTGAGGGCTGCGGCCGTACACAGGACACCACGCTTCTCGAGAGTCGCCCGAACGAGGCCGATACCTTTGTCGATTCGAAGACGAACCGCAGACCGGGATAGCCCTAGCTCCTGTGCAATCTCTTTCTGGGGGCGGCCCTCCAGAAAGCGGAGTACTATGGGCACGCCCAATTCTTCGGGCAACGCAGCGATAGCTTCATCCACGAAATCCAGGGTATCGTCTATCGCAATATGTTCCACGGTGCTCGAAGCATCCGCATAGATGGCCTCACGCTCCACACGACGTCCTTCGGTCTTCAATCGGTCCAGCGCACGTCGGGTGGCCACTGTGTGAAGCCAGGCCCCAACCGAGCGAACGTCGTCCGGCCCCTTCATCAGCTCCAGAAAAGAATCCTGTGCAACGTCCTCCGCCAAGCTTGGATTCTTGACCACCCGTAAACAGGCTCCGTAGACCATGTTGGCGTGGCGTGAAAGCAGTTCCGCGAAGGCATCGGCGTCGTTGGCCGTCCGCCATTTTTCGAACAGGGCTGCATCTGACAAAGCCATGATTGGCAAGTCTCCGTAGGTTATAGAAATCCTGAAGCTTCTTATTCGATAAGTTCAATCGTAGACGCGAGTTGTCGCGGCGCGGCAGTAAGGGTTCATGCGACGTTGGCTCTTTGCGAATTAGAATAGGAACTCGGCTTGGGTCATGAATGCTCTCGTTACAGGAAAATCGGTCGCCGTCTTGATAAACGCAACATGCCCGTCGGCGTAAAGCGTGTTGGAGCCGCCGGGTATATGATTGAAGTTCTCTAGGGTAATTCTCCCCAGCGCATCGAACATAACCACAATTTCGCTCGCGGCTTTGGCTGATGCAGCAGGGTTGTTAATATCCGTAATCAGGAAGCGCTCGACACCTTCCCGTAGGCGCGGAGCTCGGAGATCAAAGTCGGGCGGATTGAGGTCCGCACCGACATTGGCCATTGGCAGGTCGGACTCAAGCATAGACTCTACCTCCTGGAGCATATCGGGTTGCGAGGCGCTGACGACAGAGAGAATGCGCGTGATAAGCGCATTGAAGTCGTCATAGAACCAAATCGTGGAGGAACTTGTGTCATTTGGGGAAGTTCCGGGCCCGTGGGTCCATTCCGACTCAATCAACCAAGGCAAATAAATATAGGATTCGGCAGTCTGGGCACAGGGATCTATGCCCTGCGTGGAATCCGCATTAATACTCCATTTTCCCTGATCAATAACATTTCCAGACGGGTCAGACGGGCAGATGAGCGAGTTCATGTTTGTCAGATACTCCGGGTATATCAATGCTCCATCCATGACAAATTCAAGCTTTCCAATTCCCAGAGAAATACCTGCGGCAAAGGAGGTTCCATTTACGTATCCGCACTCCGAATAACCCGAGAATGCCGGTGCAACGTCATCATAACCATCAGGGTTATCCCAAGATCGCAAAAGCGCCAATCGCGGATAGCGTTCTCCCCGAGACTCGCTGCTGAACATCTTCATCGTCAAACCGTTCTGTTTGAGATTGTTCTGACAACCGGCGCGCCGCGCCGCTTCCCGCGCACGCGCGAGCGCGGGTAGTAGAACGGCCGCCAGAGCGCCAATAATTGCTATGACGACGAGTAGTTCAACTAGGGTGAAACCGGACTTTTTCATTTGGGTGGCTCCTGTTTGATTGCGCTGAAATAAGTGTATGACACGTTAGAATTAGAGGATGGAACAATGACGACCTTTTGCGAAATACAACGGGCAGACCGCCCAAGTATGCACAATTGGTCACATCGTGCTTTCCATCAACTACACTTAATGTCGACGCGGACACCGAAAATGGCGCGTCGAGGGGAAAAGTTCTGTCGCCATGGGGTGGGTGTGTCACTTAGTCCGGTTCTGGCCGCCAAGAGCCCTGTTTCAGCAACACCAGTTCCAACGCACTGAACCGTACCAAATGGAGGAGGATGCGAACACCTCGGATTATTTCGTGTTTCACTGTGACGCCCGATGCACATCCGTAGAGTTGAAACTCATCACCTGGATAACTTGTCGAATGGGAGCAAGCGGTAGCCGCCCACCCCAAGCCCGCCCATGAGCCAACCCGACCTCACTCGCCGCACTTTCTTGGCCGCACCGACCGCTTCGGTGGCCCTCACAGCGGCAATCGGCCGCGCCAATGCTGCGAAAAGTGGTACCCCGGTAGATTTCTCCCAACGAGAAGCTCCATATTGCTGGGATCGGCGTGGGCGGCAAAGACCTGAGCGACACTATGAATATGCGTAAGGTGATGTGGTGGCCATGGCGGATGTGGATTGAGAACGGGCCAGTGGGGCCTATTATGAGCTCTCCGACGCCAATCAGTTTAAGAATTGCAGGGCCAGTACTGTTGGGTTTCCGTATTCCCGGAGCGTTGCAATGCTGCGTTGCCCACCTGCGACGCGTCTTCGACCCCTTCGGAGCGCGCTAAACGTCCATTGGTTGCGTCACTATTCTGGGCTACCACCCTTCACGCGAAGAATCCATTGTCCACTCCCGCAAATCAATACCGTGCGGTATCGAAGATCCGACAGTTCCATGCGGAGTCGATCGCTGGGCATCTGCGGCATGATGAGCGCGTCGCAGGCGCTTGCTAAGCTTTATCCGGCTCGCCTTGGATTATCAGCGGTTCGACAAAGGCGGAGCGCCGCATACACTCCATCTCATCGGCGGTCATCTCTCGTTTTTCGAATGCGATAGGAGTAGCCACTTCCACCAGCCACTCCCGGAAGCAATCCTCCGTGAGAACATGGTCGTAGGCACAATCCGCCGAACTGATGCAGTAGAGCGCCTGTGCCGGGTCTTGCCGATGAACGTACCGTGCGGCTTCGGCGGCCGAGTTTGATGCACTTTGCGTGTCGGACTGTCTGCAGTCCAAAAAAGGACTCTTTATCGCTGTTTCGATATCGGCCCAGTCGGGGACCTCTCCAAAGAGCAGGAATTTGCCCAAGGCCAGGACGCGCTGGCGGGCGCGATCGTCATCGAAGCAATAGTCCCAGCAGGGAAGGGCCCGCCTTGCGACGAAGAATACCAGCCACGAAAGGACATCAGGATCGGTCTTGTGTATAGCCGCCACAAATTTTCCGGGCGGCAGGTCGAAGACATACTCCTCTCCCATCCAATCTTCGGCATCCCATATATCAGAGATGCCTTCGCGCAGCAGGCGGCAGTGTTCGGATATATCGGACTTTCTTCTTTCCATGAAGGCTCTCCTGCTGCAGTGGGTTAGCGGGGCGCGATTCAGTCGACATCGTAGCATATTGCCCACACTCCGGAGTGCGGCGTGTTGAAACTTGGGCCCGCCCGGGGCCGTCTAATAAGGTCCGTCTATCCCAATTCAATAGGAGTTTCTCCCATGAGCCAAACCGACCTCACCCGCCGCGCCTTCATCGCCGCCACCACCACCGCCGTGGCCCTGACGCCTGCCATCGTCCGCGCCAATGATGCGAAAGTAGTGCCCCGGAAGATATCCCCCAATGAAAAGCTCAATGTGGCGGGTATCGGTGTGGGTGGCAAGGGCCTGAGCGATATTATGAATATGCGCAAGGAAAATGTGGTGGCCATGGCGGATGTGGATTGGGACCGGGCCGGTGAAGCCTTCTACAAACTGCCCAATGCCAAACAGTTTAAAGATTACCGGGTAATGCTCGACAAGTTACCCGAGATTGATGCCGTGACTATTTCCACCCCGGATCACACCCACGCCCCCGCCGCCTATGCCGCCATGATGCGCGGCAAGCATGTCTACGTCCAGAAACCCCTGACCCACACGGTGGCCGAAGCCCGCCTGTTGACCAAAGTTGCCCGTGAAACCGGCGTGGTCACCCAGATGGGTAACCAGGGCCATTCGGGCAGCGGCACGCGCCAATTCTGCGAAATCTTCTGGGATGGTGCCATTGGCGACGTGCGTGAGGCCCATGCCTGGACCGACCGACCGGGGGGACGGTGGCACCGGGACCCGGCCGCCCTGGAATCGGGGGAGCCTATCCCCAAGGAAATGGATTGGGACCTCTGGCTGGGCAACGGGGCCCGTCGTCCCTACAGCGAAATCCTCCACCCCAACAAGTGGCGGGTCTGGTGGGACTATGGCTGTGGCGCCCTGGGCGATATGGCCTGTCATATTATGGACCCGGGCTATTGGGCGCTTAAGCTGGGCGATGCGCCGGGCTTCACGGTGGAGCGGGTCATGCAGGAAGGCATGACCGATGTGCTGGTGCCCACGGCGTCGGTGTTGAAATACCACTTCCCTGAGCGGGCGGGCCTTCCCGCGGTCGATTTCTTCTGGTATGACGGCGGCCAATTACCCGAGCGGCCCGAAGGCATCCCCAATGGCGAGAAAATGGGCGATGGAGAAAACGGATCGATTCTTGTCGGTAGCCAGGGTGTGTTAACCACGGGCACCTATGGCAACAAGACGCGCCTCTTGCCCGACAGCCGTATGAATGATTATACCCGCCCGGAGGAGACACTGAAACGGGTCAAAGGCTCCCACTACCGCAATTGGATTGAGGCCTGTAAAGGCGGTGACGCGGCGTGCTCTAATTTCGACTACGCGGGTCCCTTTACAGAAATGGTGCTCATGGGCAATATCGCACTCCGGACCAATAGCGTGGTGTCTTACGACTTCGCGACGGGCACCATCAAAGACAATCCGGCGGCTTCGGCCCTCCTCAGCACGACGTACCACGAAGGGTGGGATTTACCGGTCTGAGGTGACGTAGTAGTGGTTTAATTCAACCAGATGGGCCATTATTACGGTAACCTGAATTACCTGAGTTACTGAGGATTACGCCCCTCCCTGGAGGGGCCGGGGGTGGGTCAATTCCCGAAAGAATACCCAACCCACCCGTAACCCCTCCCAAGAGGGGAATTCATTACCAATATCCCCACAAGTTCAAGCGAACTTAAATGTCCACAATTCTGATTCACACCAGTAGTTCGTGGCACAAGGCCCTTCAGGTCGGTGGGAATCCGTAAGAAAGCGCCCGATTTTGGCTTTGGGGCGCAGAAAACCCTGCATTCACGCGGATATCGGCGCGTCCCTTTCCGTGCCAGGATGGACCACCCCGCGTGAAATCACCACCCCGGAATGGAATATTGCGCCTTAATCCGCTACCATAGGCCGAATCTTTGTTTCACGACGGGGCCCGGCCCCGCCTCGCTCACGTAATGACCAGAGGAAAAGTATTATGAGTTCATCCAATCTGTCCCGGCGCGCCTTCCTGGCCGCTTCCACGACGACGGCGGTTGCCCTTTCGGGCTGCACCACCACCAACACGGCCCGCGTGGTACCCAAAAAAATCTCGCCCAACGAGAAAATCAACGTGGCCGCCATTGGTGCCGGTGGTAAGGGCATGAGCGACATCATGAACTGCCACAAGCTCGGTGAAAACGTGGTAGGCCTGGCCGATCCGGATTGGGATCGTGCGGGAGAAGCCTTCTACAAGCTTCCCGATGCCAAACAGTTCAAAGACTTCCGGGAAATGCTCGATAGCATGCCCGAAATCGACGCCGTAACGATTTCCACCCCCGATCACACGCACGCGCAGGCCGCCTACATGGCCATGAAAATGGGCAAGCATGTCTACGTGCAAAAGCCCCTCACCCACACCATCGCAGAGGCCCGTCTCTTGACCAACGTGGCCAAGGAAACGGGTGTGGTTACCCAGATGGGCAACCAGGGCAATTCGGGCGATGGCGTGCGCGACATGTGCGAAATGCTCTGGGACGGTGCCATCGGCGACGTGCAGACGGTGTATTGCTGGACCAACCGCCCCGTCTGGCCCCAGGGTATTGCCGACCCCCTGGCCGAGCAGCCCATCCCCGAAACGATGGACTGGGACCTCTGGATCAACGGTGCCCCCATGCGCCCCTACAACAAAGGCTATGCACCCTTTAACTGGCGCGGCTGGTGGGACTTCGGCTGTGGCGCCCTGGGCGACATGGCCTGTCACATCATGGATCCGCCCTACCAGGCCCTCCAGTTGCACAAGGCCAAGAGCCTGACCGTGGAATTGGTCCAGCAGGAAGGCGCAACGGCCCAGACAGCTCCGAATTCTTCCGTGGTGAAATACACCTTCCCCGCCCGGGGCGACATGCCCCCTGTGGAAGTCTTCTGGTACGACGGCAAGTTGCCGATTCCCCGGCCTGAAGGTGTGCCCGCAGACGAGAAACTGGGCGGTGGCGACAACGGCTCGCTCTTCATCGGCACCGATGGTTTGCTCACCTGCGGCACCTACGGCGGTGATGCCCGTCTCCTCCCCGCCGCACGCATGGAAGACTACACGCGCCCCGAAAAAACCATCCGTCGCATTGAAGGTGAGAATCACTACAAAGACTGGATCGACGGCATCAAGGGCGGTCCCAAGCCCGGCTCCAGCTTTGACTACTCGGGCCCCTTCACCGAAATGGTGGACTTCGGCAACCTGACGGTACGCACGGGCAAGAAGCTCGAGTGGGACGCCGTCAACGGCAAAGTCACCAACGACAAAGACGCCGCCACCCTGATTACCAAAGAGTACCGCAACGGCTGGGAACTCCCCTGCTAGTCGGCTGACCTTCCCCGTTTTAATGCCCCCGCCACCTCCAGGTGCGCGGGGGTATTTTTTGGGCTCCTACTGCCATGTCATCTTCCGTAGACAGCGGAATCCCGGCGGTGTATACTGGAGTTTGTAGTTCTACGATAGTAGCTTCCCAATTCGCACTCTTTCGTGAAACGCCAACAGGGGTCGAACTCATGACCGAAAGTGGGGCATCAAACGAGGACGTCGAGGCTTCGCCCCGTGCCTTGGCCACACCTGGAGATCGCCGTCAAGCCCGCGCTGCTGCCGTGTGGAATACCTTCACCTATGTAGCGGTAGTCGTGGCCGCGCTCTACGCAGTCTTTACGGTCTCCCACTTCCTCTTTCTAGACCCGGCCATCCGGCTGATCATGATGGGCACGGCGGCCACAAGCTGCCTCATCTGCCTGGCCACCTTTGTCTATCTGAAGCAACGGCCGGTCCGCCACGCCCTGGCCCACCCGCTGGCCCTCCTTATCACCGCCATCATTACCCTCAATTCGGGGATGCACCTCTATCTTTCCGGAGAGCCCAACGAAACCACCAATTTCGTATTGGTCTTATTGGGATGTGGCATTTTCTATTATTCAACCCGATGGCTACTCCTCGCGCTGACGCTGATTCTGGGAACCTGGCTTGGCATTTCGGGCACCATTGAACAGGGAAACGACGGTGTTCACCTTGCCTTTTTCGTCTTTGAAATCTCCGTCCTTTCGCTCCTCGTGCACACCATACGTATGCGCTCTTTTGACCGGCTTCTCGATACGCAATTTGCCAATGATTTTCAGCGCCAACAACTTACCGATGCGGTCCAGGAGAAAGCCCGGGCCGAAGAACGGCTGCGACGCCTCTCGGAGGCCACCTTTGAGGCTGTTTTCCTCCACCGTAATGGCACCATCGTGGATACCAACGAACAGGCCACCCAACTATTCGGCTATACGCGGGAAGAGTTTCTGAACACCTCCATGGACGAACTACTCGCACCGGAAGTGCGCGAACGGTCTCCCTTCGGCCGGAAGACGCTGCACTCGTCCACGGGATCGGAACGAGATGGAAAAATACACGAATCCATTGCCCTGCATAAGAACGGACACCGCTTCACCATCGAATTCGGTGCCCTGAAAGACCGACCCGACGCCTTGGGCATCGATGCCACGGCCGTACGGGACATAACGGCCCGCCGTCAGCTGGAAAACCGTATGCGGGACTTCGTCGAGAACGCCGTCGACTATATTTATGAAACCGACGCGAAGGGCAACTATACCTACGTGAACGCAGCGACGCAGCGCCTGCTCTCTACCGGAGACACCCTAATCGGAAAGAACTGTATTGACTTCATCCACCCCGCTGACGTGCGCCGGGTGCAGACGCAACTCGCCGCTCAGGACTTCTCGGCCCAGCCACGGCTTTATCAGGAGTTTCGAATCTGTGTCCACCACGATGATATGGAGCGATGGATTGGCCAAAACGTTCAGCCCATTTTCACGGGTGATACCCCGACGGGCTATCGCATCGTGGGCCGTAATATCACGGACCGGGTGATGGCCATTCGTCAGGCCCTGACGGCCCGACGCCAAGCGGAAGAGGCCAATCGCAGCAAAAGTCGGTTTCTCTCTTCCATGAGCCATGAACTGCGCACGCCCCTGAACGGCATCCTGGGATTCACCCAGCTACTGCTGGAGGAGGTGCACGGCCCCCTGAACCCGGCGCAGTACGAAGACCTCGTTAACGTTTCTGGTTGTTCCAATCACTTGTTGAATCTGATCGAAGATCTGCTCGATCTCAGCAAAGCCGATATTGATGCCATTAACCTTCATCTCCAACCCATGTCTGTGAACCAGATTGTAGACTCGGCGGCCGCCATGGTCCAGGCAAGTGCCGATGAAAAATCCGTCGAACTGGCCTTTCGAATTCCTGAGGGATTAGGGGTCGAGGTCGACGAACGTCGGGCACGGCAAATCCTAATCAATCTGTTGAGCAACGCCGTTAAGTTCTCCCCACCAAACGCTCGTGTAGACATCAGTGCACACCGTACCCACGAAGGCATGATTGAGCTTCACGTAAGTGACCGTGGCCCTGGAATTCCAGAGGCCCATCAGACCCAGGTCTTCTCCGAGTTTTTCCAATCGGACCTCGTGCGGGATGCCAACCTTGGTGGTAGTGGTATTGGCCTGGCCCTGGTCAAGAAGCTCGTCCACCTCCACGGGGGAGCCGTGGGGTATCAGGACCGAAAGGGCGGGGGCAGTGTATTCTGGTTTACCCTGCAGTCTACGGAAGCGGAGCTCCCCGCAGTCACCGACAGGCCCCCCTCCAACGGCCGTCCTCACCATCCATGTTCGGGCCGCATTCTCGTTGTTGACGATGTAGATACCAATGTCTTCCTGATTGAAAACGCGCTAAGCCCCCGAGGCTACACCGTGGCGGTCGCCCGTAACGGAGAGGAGGCCGTAGAACTCACCTCGGAGTTCAAGCCCGATCTCATCCTGATGGATATGCACATGCCGGTCATGGACGGATTCGAAGCCACCACCAAAGTACGGAACTTGCCGGGCTTCGAGCGCACGCCCATCATCGCTCTTACGGCCAGCGTCAACGAATTTGCAATAACGGACTGCATCGCCGCCGGGTGCAATGAACATCTGGGAAAGCCCGTACAATTGGAGACGCTCTATGAGCGAGTCGCCCACTACTGTACACCAGCCCCTCCCCCTCGGATGGGGCACCAAGCGGTCGCTCCCCCTACGGGCAGCTCCCTGCGCATCTTAGTCGCCGATGATACCGAACGCAATCAGTCTTTCATGGCGGCTTTCTTCAAGCACCTGCCGGACACGGTGACCTTTGTCGGCGACGGCCTCGAGGCAGTGGAACGGGTCCGTCAGGAGGAATTTGATGTAGTCTTGATGGATGTCCGCATGCCCCGTATGAATGGCCTGGACGCGACCCGCACAATCCGGGAGGAAAAAGACGCGAAGCGCTTGCCCATTGTGGGCCTCTCGGGCCTGGATGACCAAGATGATATTCAAGCCTGTTTGAAGGCCGGTATGAATGATTTCCTGACCAAGCCCATTCGGTTTGCCCGGTTGCTGGAGGCCCTGGAGCTGTACCGCCAACCGGTGCCCCCTGAAGCTTCTGGCCCGGGCGAGTCCCCCGATCACGCAACGCCGGAATAAGCACCCCCCCCAGCTAAGTCACCCCAACAGAAATTGGAACACTACCGCATGCGCGTCGACGACCACGGCACCGTCTTTTTTGACCAGCCCAATGGCCCTTGGGCCAGCACGACCTTTCCCCTGCCCTGTATTTCTCGCAGTGGTCGCTGGCTCTGTGCCTTCCGCGGCGCACCGCGTAAAGTTCCCTGCGCAGGCCAGAACACCCTCCTCACATGGTCCGATGATTGCGGGGCCACGTGGCGAGAACCCTTTACTCCCTTCAACCCCCCAGACGTCGACGGGCGTCCCGGCACCTTTCGCTTTGCCGGGCTGACCCGACTGCACGGAGGGCGCCTGCTGGCTACTATCAACTGGGTCGATCAAAGCCAACCGAAGCGCCCCTATTTTAACGAAACAACGGAGGGCCTGCTCGACACCCGGGTATTCCTTTCCTATTCGGAAGACGACGGCGCCACCTGGTCTACCCCCACACGGGCCGACCTGGCCCCCTTCGACGTGCCAACGCCCCTGACGGGATCGGTAGTCCGCTTTCCCGATGACGAGCTCGCCTGCCAGATTGAGCTTAACAAACACTATGAGGACACCACCCCCTGGCACCACGCCTCCGTCGCACTCTTCTCAACGGACGGGGGAAAAACCTGGCCCCGACATAGTGTAATCACCCGGGATCCGAGTAACCGTGTTTTCTACTGGGACCAGCGTCTCTCCCTCCTGCCGGATGGCCGCCTGATGGATGTGTTCTGGACCTATGACCGGGAAGCAGCGGACTATTTAAACATCCATAGCTGCTACTCCGAAGACCGTGGCCACTCTTGGAGCCCCTTGCGCGATACGGGAGTTCCCGGTCAACCCGGCCCCGTGTTTACGCTGGAAGACGGCGAATTGGTCATGCCGGTAGTGGATCGGAGCGGGGCACCGAAGGTAACGG
>JAUIMA010000662.1 GCA_030432675.1 Candidatus Hydrogenedentota bacterium
GAACAGGCCCGCCGGCTCGAAGCGGATGCCGAGAAGGCAGACGCGGCCGTATTTGCGCATCAGAATCAACCGGAATCCCAAATACGTGCCATTCTTCGTGACGCCGACTCTCGCGGCGCACATTTGGAAAGCCACTTCTTTAGCTGGATGACCCTGCATGCGGCCCCGACAGAACGGGCCCGCCGAATTGCCGCGCTGGGAGGCCTCTCAGGTGACCGATCCGAAATGCTTATCAAGCAATCGATAGAAGAAACGTCATCCATCGTCCATTGCGACATTCCGGATGAACCCGAGACGTACCTAGAGCGCCTAATTCGCCACCGAACCGTGGCAGCGATGCTTTCGCTCGTCCTCGTTGTTGCGTCTCCCCTGATAATAGCCACAAAGATCTACGAGACATTGCTGTATGACATCATGACTATCGCACCGTTTCTGGCCGTGGCATCCACGATATGCGCGGTGATAAATGCCGTCTGTTTCAATCGGATAAGTTGCTACGGAAATCGCCGCCTGGCCAGAAGTATTGAAGCGGACCGGGAGGCAGAAAACGATACTTTAATTTTAGCAATACCTGTCGCGTTCTGCCCAAGGGGATTGGATAGTCTCGCTGAGACGGGCAATCTTCGGGGTGCTGGCCTCCTGCGCGCAACGTCTGGCAGATTACACTACGACTCGGGCGTAGAAACCTTTTCACTCGAACCGGGGCAAATCACCGCCGTCAGTATCGTTACAGGTGTCTCTCCGATTCTTCCCGTCTGTATGATACAAATCGAATGGGAGAACGGATTGTCTGGGGCCCAGAACGAGTTCCTCATTTATCCCATATCCGAGAACACCCTTATGCAAAGCAACAAAGCGACGTTGGCGCTTGCCAGTTGGATTCAAGACTGGTGTCACATGAACACATCGGAAAGAAATCATGGTTCGTCGGCATCGGGCGCGCAAATTCATACTCCAACATCGAAAGTAACCATTAGAAGAAATGGGTACAAATTGCGGTTGCTCATACTTCTGCGTGGTGTCTTCAGTGTTATTTTCATTGCCGGGTTCATGTTATTTATCACCGTAGATGCCGGGCAGATCTTGGACCTTGGGGCGCGCAACTCGGCATTGACCATGCCGCTGCTGTTCCTAGGGGCGATGTTCATGAATTTCTTGCTCTATCACGTCTACATGCTGAGGCTCCGAAGCTACCTGAAATAAGTTATCATCACCTGTAGCTAGTTCGGTACAGACAACCGAGCGCTTCCGGACAGGGTGGAGTTCCCTGTAGTGACCGCAAGGTCCTGGGGA
Source organism: Candidatus Hydrogenedentota bacterium (assembly GCA_030432675.1). Classification (GTDB taxonomy): domain Bacteria; phylum Hydrogenedentota; class Hydrogenedentia; order Hydrogenedentales; family JAEUWI01; genus JAEUWI01. The sequence continues at coordinate 1,294 of JAUIMA010000662.1, forward strand.
ACACCGTATAGCGCGAGTAGGACATCAAATAATTCCTCAGTCTCGGAAGAGTCGACCTATCACGGCAAGAGATTTGTCGTTGAGCAAATCACGATCACAGCCCCTTTGATTTTGTACTTGAAAAACTTCAAAAATAGTCGTTGGGGATTCGCCCCTTCTATTCTGCCCCGAAAACGCCATAGACTTTCGCATCCCTAAGAAAAAAGCGCAGGCGCACCGATTTTCCAGCCAGGCTTCCGCCGTCCCGCTCGCCCCAGTGCATGGGCTGGGCGTGGCCGTCCACATTCTCAAAGAGGCACGCTTGCCGCTCGAAACCCTCTATGGTCTTGCCGTCTCCATCCACCAATTCCGCCATGACATACGCCTGACCCGACTCCCCTTCCGCCGGGCGATAGCGGACATCGGCGTTCAGCGTGAGGCCACCCGCAGGCATGGTGAAGGGCGGTGTCGAGAATTCGCCGTTGGCGCGACAGGTGGCGTAGAAGACGCGGTCTTCCGGCAGGCCGGCGATGAGGCCATCGGGCTTGTAAAAGCGCAGGCGGCCTTCGCGGATAAGAGGCCCCTGGAGGGCGAGCCAGAATTGCTCTTCGAAGGCGTTGGTCTCCCGGAAATCGCGGGCCCAGTTCAGGCCGTCGCGGCTGATGGCCCACTCGGTCATGTAGGGCGGTCCATGCTTGGTGAGGGCGCGGCGGGAGTTCGCCTCGGAAGGGGGCGGCATGTACTCGTTGAGCAGGAGCGCATAGCGGCCCTGTAGGGGAAAGAGGACCACGCGGTAAAATTCCAGGTCGGCAGGGTCCCTTTCATCGGGCGTCCAGAGCTCTGCGCCCTGGAGGAAGTCCGGCGAGAATTTCTCCCACGTCGCGCCGTCGTCAGAGCGCAGGAACGAGAGCACCCGGCGGAGTTCGCCGATGTTGTCCGGGTAGCGCTTCGGGTAAGGCTGGACAATGGTCTGGACCACGACAAACTGCTTGGAGGGGGCATGCCAGAAAAAGCAGGAGGCGTCGTGGCCCTGAAAGGCGTCATCCGAGATGAGTTCCCAGTCGTCGCCCGTGGCGCTCTTGAAGACGTGGAGCTTGCCCGGCCATTCCGCCCAAGAGAAGAGAAAGACGGCACCATCGGTGGGACGGTAGACCAGGTTGGCAAAACCCTGCCACTGGCTCCGCTTATACTCAAAAACCACTTCCTCCTTGGAGAATCTGCGTCCGTCCTCCGTCGTGCAGCGGACGACCTGGATGACACGATTTTCTGCATCAGCCCAGTTCTGCATACGCCAGCCATAGATACGGGTCGTACCTTCCGGACCCGGCGTCTCGCAGCCGTATTGCATATCGGGATAGCCCACGGCGCGCCCTTCGTTTTCGAGGGGGTGTGCACCGAAGCGGATGGTGCCGAAGGGGTCCGCGATGTCGGCAGCGTCCCAGAATAGGAGGGGAAGCTCGGCGGCAGGCGTGGGAAGACACCACAGACCGACGGTTGCCACCAACAATCCGACAAGATATCGCATGGGTTTTCTCCTCGCTTACGGAACGTTGAGCCTCAGATTTCTGGATAGTAAGAGGTGCTGCTCTGCTGCTACCGCTGCTGGCAGTATCTCGCAAAGCGAAACCATCGAGGTTCTTCTCGATATAATATGTCACGGGCTTTCAGCCCTTTCG
>JAUIMA010000075.1 GCA_030432675.1 Candidatus Hydrogenedentota bacterium
AGCGGAAACTCCTATGCCTGCCACCACGGCCCCCGATAGCACCGAGACCACGGTCCGGATGAACGAAATATACTGCAGCGTCCAGGGCGAAAGCACCTGGGCCGGGCTGCCGTGTGTGTTTATCCGACTGGCCCGGTGTAATCTGCGGTGTCGGTGGTGTGATACGACCTATAGTTTCTATGGGGGAGAAAATCAGACGATTGCTTCCATACTTGAGCAGGTGGCGTCCTTCGGGGTGCCCCTCGTGGAGCTGACCGGGGGCGAGCCCCTGGCGCAGAAATCGTGTATCCCCCTGGCGGAAGCGTTGTTGGAGGCGGGCTACACGGTGCTCATCGAGACGAGTGGTTCCCTGCCCATCAACAGCCTGCCCGATGCTGTGGTGCGCATCATGGATCTCAAATGCCCCGACAGCGATATGAGCAAACACAATGACTGGTCTAACATCGACTATCTTCAACCCGACCGGGATGAAGTGAAGTTTGTGATTGCGAGTCGACGGGATTATGAATGGAGCCGGGATGTGGTGCGGCGGTATAATCTCACCGAACGGTGTAAGGCCGTGCTCTTTTCTCCGGTCTTCGGGGAAGTGGAGTCCAAGGACATCGTGGACTGGATGTTGGAAGATGATCTGAACGCGGTGCGCTTCCAGTTGCAGATGCACAAATTTATCTGGCCCCCCGACGAACGGGGTGTCTAGCAGTACACCTGGAAGATGAAGGATTACACCCTGCACTCCGCGTTCGCGTGGAGTACCGACTAATTCCCCTCCCAAGTGGGAGAAGGGGTGGGTTTGCGATGTTGACCGCAGCCCGACCCACCCCCAGCCCCTCCAAGGAGGGGAGCACAAACTGAAATCCGTCGCGGCTTTCGCGCTGAATGCAATGACCCATCTGGACAAACCAGATCACGCGCGCATAAGAGGAAACTCCTTGGAATTCAATCTCACAAAAATTGCCTATGTGGAAGCGGCCCACCGTAATCCGGCGGGCAATGAAAAGCAACAACGCCTTCACGGCCACAGCTACAAGGTCGAAATTCTTGCGAAGGGCGACGTGGACCCCGATGTGGGTTGGATTGTGGACTACACGGCCCTCAAAGATCTTTTTCGCGATCTCTATGACCAGTTGGACCACGTAACGCTGAACGACGTGCCAGGCCTGGAAGACGACACGACAGTGCCCGCGCTGGAGCGTTGGATCGATGCCCGCATCCCCCACAAGCCCGTCTGGTACGACGGCGTACGCGTGACCATCGACGGCGACCTCGACTTTGTTCCGGTGCGGTTGCCCGCCTTGCCGGCGGAGAATTTGCCGGAGCGGATTCAGTTCAGCTTTGAGGCCGCCCAGCCGCTGCCCCAGTTACCCGCGGCACACCCGTGTCATTGTGTCCATGGCCACAGCTACCGCTTTGAAGTGGGCAGCACCGACCTGGATTCCCTCGAGGGGCACCTTCGGGCCATGTACGACGAATTGGACCACACCTTTCTCAACGAAAACCCCGGGCTGGAGTGCGCCACCTGCGAGCGCATCTGCAAGTGGGTGTGGGATCGCCTCGTGGCCGTGGGCGAATCGCCTACGGCGGTGGTGGTCCAGGAAACCTATACCGCCCGCTGCATCTACTTCGGAAAATAACCCACGGAAACATGATGATGGAAAACCCGACACCCGCCAAAGAACAATTCAAGGCCGAAGACAAGATGCTGCCCTTCAAAGGGCCCGAAGCCATTGAGTCTCACCTGCTGGAATGCTTTCCCTATGAATATGCCGACAAGCCCTATGGCCAGGCCATGGAGATCGAGACCGAGACCGACGAGTTTACGTCGGTCTGTCCTTTTTCCGGCTTGCCCGATTTCGCGGTGGTGCGTATCAGTTATACGCCCGATAAAGATTGCCTGGAACTGCGTGCGCTCAAGTACTATCTGCTCTCCTATCGCGACGTGGGTATCTGGTATGAACACCTGGTGAATCGCATGCTCGAAGATTTGGTTAAGGCGTGCAAGCCCCGCGCGATGACCATTGAGATTACCTGCAATCCCCGGGGGGGATTGTCCAGCACGGTGACGGCGGCCTATGACAAGGCTCGGATGGGCGAACTCACCTGAGCGTATTGTCTGGGGCCGAATGACAGGGGGAGGGGCGACGCTGCAAATCACGGGCAATCAGGGTATACTGTCATTTCCGGGTAGTTAAGCCACGATCAGAAATGAGGTGTTGTTGTGCTCCCTGTTTTTCCAGTTTCCCAACGGCGCTCCCGGTGCAGGCGTTCCGCATGGCGAATCGTGCTCAGTCTCTGTGGGCTGTGTGCTGGTCTGGTGGAAGGGGCTGAGCCGTGGAGTTTCCAGCAGATCGCGATTCCGGGCGGAGGTCCCGTGGGCCACGTCAGCAATGTGGTGGAGGCGGAAGACGGGGCCATCTGGGTAGCGACCTGGGGCGAAGGGGTCCATCGTATTCAGGGCACCGAGTGGATCACTTTTACGGAATCGGAAGGATTGCCTGACGACTGGACCCGTCATATTACGCCGGCACCGGGCGGGGGCGTATGGGTGAGCACGGGGGATGGCTTGGCCCATATCCATCGTGGCACCGTGACGGTGCTGAATCCCTCCAATACACCGGCCTTGCCGGAAGCGGACATCGCCTATGTGAAATCCCTGCCCGATGGACGTCTCTTTGTGGGCACGTTTCAGGGGTGGTTTTTGCGGTACACCCCCGCCGACCCGGACGCTCCGGACTACCAGACAGGCTGGACGACTTTGGCCACGCCCTCCCCGGGGGCACGCAACACGGTCTCCGATGTGATTGAGGTGGAGCCCAACCGCTTCCTGGTATCGTTTCGAACGCGGCAGCTGGCCTGGGATACGGGAGGAGAGCTGGAGTACTTACCGGACCATGACCCGCCCCATTGGTATTGCCTCTACATGAGTCAGCGAGGGGGCCGGGTTTCCATATGGGCCGCGGCGCGTGAGGGCGCGGCGTTACGCCGCCTTGACGGGGAGGCGTGGCAAAGCCTGGCACCTACCCCCATGAATACTTTCGCGCTGGGCCAGGATTCCTACGGCACCTACTATGCCGTCACCGAGAAGGGATTCTATCGGCGGATTGGCAGTGACTGGCAGGAAGTGATGTTGGGTCCCGATTTGGGAAGTCCCACCTTGCGCAGTATGGTGATGGCCGCTGATGGCTCCGTGTGGTTGGGGGGCAACGAGGGCCTGATTCGTGGCGTGCCGCTACCCTGGGTACCCTTGCAGCAGGGTGGTCAAACGCCGCTGGGGCTTCTCGCACGGGCATCGACGGAGGAAAAGGTTTACGCACTCGGTGAAGGAGGAGCCCTGTTCCAATACCAGTCCGATGGGTGGATGCTGCAGCGTATATTGACCGACTGGCCTGCTGTCGACTTTAGTCCGTCGAATGCGATTTGGCTTAGCGAAGGTCAGACCTGGGAAGATGGCCGGGGTGACAAGGCTTGGTTGATGGTCCAGCACGATCGTCTCCATTGTGTTTACAAACAGCAGCATCGTCGCTATGATCTGGCAGACGGAACGTTGCTTTCCCAGGTGACTATTCCGGCCCTGGAGCCGCCGAGCGATCGCTTTGTGTTGACCGAGGACGAGGAGCTTTGGGGCCTTTGCGAGTCGGGGCTCTACCGGCTGAACGAAACCTGGGAGCCCATCGTTCCGGTGGGCGAAAGCGGACGTGATTGGGTCAACGTCGTGTTGCAGACCGGCCCCGAGGAATTCTGGATCGGACGGGAGACCGGCGGTTTGCTGCACATGCGCTCGGGGGAACGGGAGGAATTTGGCGAGGCCGACGGGATCGAAACGGCCAATTCGATCAACGCGGCATGTGTAATGCGCAACGGGGATATCTGGTTCGGCAGCAATGGGTCCGGACTCTATCGCTATGACGGGGAATCATTCACGCATTTCAACAAGGCGACGGGCTTGCAAAGTAACAATGTCCGCAGTATTTACGAGGCCCGGGACGGCGCGCTTTGGGTGGCCTATCGGGGCTCCGGGGTTTCCGTCAATCGCTTTGGCCGTTGGCTGCACTATGGCACACGGCATGGTCTGCCTAACACGGCGGCCCTGCGTTTTGCGGAGGGCGATGGGGGCGAATTGTGGATAGGCGCCCATGACCAAAGCTTGTACCGCTATCAGCAAGACGAGCAGGCACCAGACACAATGATACGCCTGGGGCCGTCTGAGGTAGGGCCCTTTGGTGTTGGAATTTTTTCCTATACCGGCCGGGATGCCTGGGACCTTACGTCGGCCCGCGAGCTGTACTACTCCTGGCGCGTTGTTTCGGAGGATGGTGATTCCGAAGCGGTCGCCTGGTCTCCCTTCCAGGCAGAAACAACCGTGGCAACCCCTGCGCTGACTGCTGGCCACTACCGCTTCGAAGTGCGTAGTTCCGATGAGCACGGCAATGTAGATGGTACGGCCGCGATTCACCGTTTTGTGGTCGTGCCGCCCATTTGGCGCAAGCCCGTGTTTCTTGTGCCGGTGTTGTGTTTTGCGACGTTGGCCGCTATCGCGTTGCTCGCCCGCTATCGAAGTCATCGTGCCCTCCGTATTTCTGAGCATGCGTTGCGCAGCGAAGTAGCCGTGCGCAAGCGTGCGGAGGCCCAATTAGAAGCCCACCAGGAACTACTTGAGCAAACGGTGGAAACCCGGACAGAGGAGTTAAGAGCGGCCCAGGAAGCCCTGATCCAGAAGGAACGGCTGGCGACGTTGGGGCAGCTGACCGCAACGGTGAGCCACGAGCTGCGGAATCCCCTGGGCACCATTCAAAGCTCACTTTACACCATCGAGAAGCGCGTCCACGGGGCGGGGTTGAATCTGGAGCGGGTGATCGAGCGCACGGTGCGCAGTATACGGCGTTGCAACGGCATCATCGAGGAGATGCTGGATTACACCCGGTCGCAGAAAGTGTCGCTCAGAAAGGTCCCATTGGATGACTGGCTGAGGGTGACGACGGATGAAATGACTATTCCGGCGGATGTGGCGTTAACGCGGAATTTCCAGTCCGATGCAGTGGTCTCTATTGATACCGAGTTAATTCGTCGCGTGTTGATCAACCTGATCGACAACAGTGCCCAGGCCATGGAGACTCAGACCACCGAGAAGCGAATCGATGTGATTGCCGAAACCGAATCGGGTACGATCCGTCTGACGGTGGAAGATACGGGGCCGGGAATACCGGAGGAAGTATTGGCCCACATTTTTGACCCGCTTTTTTCGACCAAAAACTTTGGCGTCGGTTTGGGGACCAACATTGTCAAAAACATTGTGGATCGGCACGGGGGCACTACGGTCTATGGGAACAAGCCAGATGGCGGCGCCCGGGTGGAGATCACCCTGCCGTATGAGGAACATCCTCAACCGTAAGGCAGAGGATCCTGCAATTGGTTGGCGGCGAAGGCATTTAATCGCTCGACGCAAGTGGGGCAGGTGCCACAGGCTGTTTCTCCCCCGCGATAACAACTCCAGGTCTGCGCGAAGTCTACTCCGAGGTCCTGACCCCGTTCCAAGGTCTTGGCCTTCGAAAAACCCACAAAGGGGGCGTGAACGGTGATGGGAGACTTTCGGTTGAGCGCCAGAATGTGGTTGATACGCTCCAGGAACGCGGGCGTGCAATCCCAATAGCCATACTCGTCCTGCGCCTGGGCACCGTAATAGACATCGGTCACGTTGTGGGCTTCGGCATAGGCCGCCGCCATGGAGAGCAGCATCATATTACGGTTGGGCACATAGGTGGGCGGTTGGGTCAGTTCCTCGGCGGTGAGGGTGTCCAGGTCGGGCACCTCCTGGCCCCCTTCGATGAGGGCAGAGCCGGCCTGGATCAGACTTCCCATAAAGGTGATATCCATGACCCGATGGGCGGCGCTTACGGCCCGCGCCTGAAATGCAGCGCTCTGCAACTCGCGGCTGTGGCGTTGCCCGTAATTAAAGCTGAGGGCGTGGAGTGTGGCTCCGTTACATTCCCGGGCCACATGGTGAAGGAGGACGGTGGAGTCCATGCCGCCGCTTAAGAGCACGACCGCAGGTCGAAGGGTGTTCATTGGATTCTCCCGGGTAAAAAGGTGTGCGTATTGTAGCGTACCTGTTGGCGGGAAAGCATGTGATTATGATGGGCGTGGGGTTACGGCAGTGTTGTCTTGGTATACCGGGGGCGAGGTGGTGTAGGCTAGGTGGATACCCCGGGTCTATTGGAAGGCACGGGGCGAATTCATCTCATTGCAGCACGCTTGCTGTTCGCATGACCCCATTGGGGAGGAGCACGATCATGACCTTTCGCCTGTTAGTTGGTCTTGTCACCATGATGTCGGTTTTGGGTGCCTGGGGGGAATCCCAGTGGTACAAGGGGGCGACCCACCTCCATAGTCTGTGGAGTGATGGTAACGCCGCGCCAGAGCACATTATCCAGTGGTACTTGGACGAGGGTTGGGATTTTGTCTGCCCCTCCGACCACAACGTGCTGATGGAGGGCGAGCGCTATGTAAAGATTGCGGAGGGCGGCAAGCTGACGGAGGAGCGGGTGGCGGCACTCCAAAAACAATTTGGCGAGGATTGGGTGACGGTCCGCGAGGGCACGGGTGGCGCGAAAGAAATGCGGCTTAAGACCCTGGCCGAATTGCGGGAACGCTTTGAAGAGCCCGGTAAATTTACGCTGATCCAGGCAGAGGAAATGACGACGATTGGCGGCAATCCCCACATCAACGCATTGAACCTTCGTGAACCCGTGGCGGGCCTCAAGAACGAAGGCGACAAATCAGCCTTGATTCAACACTACCTCGACACGCTGCAGGCCCAGAGTGAAAAATATCAGGTGCCCATGATCGCCCATGTGAACCATATTAACTTCGCCGACCGCATTACGACGGAAGAAATGCTCGGGGTGAAGGGGCTCTATTTCTTTGAAGTCTACAACGGCCACCCATCGGTGCATAGCTGGGGCGAAGCGGACAAGGGCATTCCCTCCCACGAACGCCACTGGGATGTCATTCTTTCCATGAAGCTCCGCCGTGACCCAGGCTATTTGCTCTATGGCGTGGCGACCGATGACAGCCACGAGTACTTCAAATTTGGTGTGGGCAAGTCCAACGCTGGCCGGGGTTGGATTATGGTGCGTTCGGAGAAATTGGAAGCCAACGCCCTCGTCGCGGCCATGCAGCGGGGCGACTTTTACGGCAGCACAGGCGTCACGTTACGTGATGTGCGCGCGGACGGAAAGTCCCTGGGAATTGCCATTGCCGGTGAGGAAGGGGTGAAATACACGACCCAATACATCGGCACACGCAAGGGCTTTGACACGAGCACGAAACCTCAGCTGGACGCCGAAGGAAAGCCGCTCCCCCGGAGCTCCCTGTTGTACAGCGAGGATATCGGAGCAGTGCTCCATGAGACCACGGACCTGGAGTCGCGTTATATCTTCACAGGCGACGAGTTGTACGTACGTGCCCGGGTGGTTTCCGACGTACTGCAGGACAATCCCCACGAAACCGGAGACCATGAGATGGCCTGGGTCCAGCCCGTCCTGCCGAAGTAGTCCATCGCTCCCCATTCAACCTCCCATGAAAAAGGTGTCCGTATGATGAAATGCATCGTTGCCGCTCTGCTGCTGAGTATGTTGATCCTGGCTCCCACGGTTTCGGCGGAGTCCCAATGGTACAAAGGGGCAACCCACGTCCATAGTTTGTGGAGTGATGGGAATGGGGCACCGGAGGTTATTGCCGACTGGTACCAGGAACAGGGATGGGATTTCGTTTGTTTTTCGGAGCATAACATCCTCATGGAAGGGGAAAAGTTTGTACCGATAAAACCGGACGGACACCTTAGCCCGGAGCGTTACCTCGCCATTCAGAAGCGCTTTGGCGCGTCGTGGACCCAATTACGGGAACGGGGCGGTCAGCGGGAGATGCGCTTGAAGACCCTGGCGGAGTTGTCGGAGTACTTCAATAAGCCCGGTGAATTCCTGTTGGTACCCGCTGAGGAGATGACCACCGACGGCGGCAATCCTCATATGAACGTGCTCAATGTGCGTGAGCTGGTGCCAGGTGCGCCGAAAGAGGGCGATCCGGTGCCGAAGATGCAAGGCTATCTGGATGCCATCGCGGCGCAGGAGGCCAAACATGACGTGCCTATGCTGGTTCACCTCGACCACCCCAACTGGCGCAACGCCCTCACCACCGAACAGATCATGGCGGTCCGCGGCCTGCAATTCTTCGAGGTTTACAATGGTGCGGGGCCGACGGATCGGGGTTTTCCGGAGCAGGGCGTGCCCACGACGGAGCGCCGGTGGGATGTGATTCTTTCCATGAAGCTTCGTCGCGATCCCGACTACGTGATTTATGGCGTGGCCTCTGATGATAGCCACCGTTATTTTAATTTTGCCACGGCCAACGCCAACCCGGGGCGGGCCTGGGTGATGGTACAGGCGGAATCCCTAGAGGCGAATGCCCTGATTGAGGCGATGAAGCGGGGGGATTTCTACAGCAGCACCGGAGTCTCGCTGAAGACCCTGGAGAGAAGTTCCGACCATCTGGCCCTCGCCGTCGATGGAGTGGATGGCGTGACCTACACGACCCGCTATATCGGCACACGCAAGGGATTTGACGCGGACACGCAACCCTTTGTGGATGGGGACGGTAAGACACCGCCGTCAGCCTCTCTGCGATACAGCGACACCATCGGCGAAGTGCTCTATGAGACTACCGATCTGAGTTCACGCTATGCCTTTAACGGCGACGAGCTCTATGTACGTGCCACGGTTACGGCTGATCGGGAGATGGCCAATCCCCCCATCGCCGGGGATAAGGAAATGGCCTGGATTCAACCCATAATCCGGAAGTAAATGTATTCTCTGCTCCCGTTTGCAACGGGGTGGGGACTGAATTCTCTTGTGCCACGAAGTCCTTGGGGGCGAAACGTTTTTAACGATTGGAACTCTAGGTACTATTATTCCGGTCCATTTCCTTATAGCAAGTAACCACGAAAGCCTTTGTTCATGCGCTATGCCCTTGTCATCATCGCCCTCTTATTCACGGGCGGCCTCGATCGTGTTGTGGCCGAAGCACCGGCTCCCAATAGCTGGGTGCGCCTGAGTGAGCAGGGGGCCTTCAGTCCCCGTGATACGGCGGAAGGCGCGATTTTTCAGGGGCGCTACTGGCTCAGCAACGGGTACTACCATGGTAACGTGCTCCACCGGGATCTGTGGTCTTCCGACGATGCCGTGAACTGGACGGCCGTGAGCGAGGCGACGCCCTACGACGGCTACAGTGAGCTGGTCGTCTTTCAGGAACAGCTTTGGGCTATCAAGGGCAGCGTGTGGCGGTCGGCCGACGGGAAAAACTGGACCCAGGTGTTGGAGAAGACGCCCTTTGGTGCCCGGGGCTATGGCGAGGCCGTGGTCTTCAAGGATGCCATCTGGCAACTGGGCAGTGGCGCCGATGTGTGGCGCACCACCGACGGGGTGACCTGGGAACAGGTGATCGCCGAAGCGCCCTATGGAAATCGTTCGGCATCGGCGGTCACGGTCTTCCAAGACAAGCTCTGGCTCCTGGGTGGCAAGACGCCTGGTGCCAACACGCCGCCAGAATCGGGCTATGAAGATACGACCACCCACAACGACGTGTGGTGTTCCGAAGACGGCGTCATCTGGAAGCAGGTGAGTAAAGACTGTGGCTGGCCGCCCCGCCAATGGTTTGCCGCGGAGGTCTATCAGAACCGGCTGTGGGTAATCGGGGGCTATGACAATGTGAACAACACCAACTTGGGGGATGTGTGGTATTCCCAGGATGGCATCACCTGGCATGCCTTCGAATCACCCACCACCTTTGCGCCCCGACACGAACCGACCACCTATGTGTACGATGGTAAGCTTTTCGTGATCGCCGGGAATACATGGCCCGTGGTGAATGATGTTTGGGCACTGCGTCTGGACGGGAACGCGCCGTTGAAGTAGGGGCGTCCGCCGGTGGTGGGATGGGGGGTGCTTTGTTATACTCCATCCATGTGTTGCATTACCCCAAAACTACAACGTGTACTCCTGCTCAGCGCACTTCTCATGCCAGTCGTCAGCGTGGGGGCGGAAGGGCCCGACTTCGCCACGGAGATCCAGCCCATTCTCGTGCGGAGTTGCTATGGGTGCCATGGTCCCGAGCGACAGAAGAGTGGTTACCGCCTTGACGTTCGGAGCATCGCCCTCAAAGGGGGGGATCTCGGAAGTCCCGCCATCGTGCCCCATGACAGCGCCGGCAGTCCCTTGATTCACTACGTGAGTGGCGCTGATCCCGAGATGGTCATGCCGCCCGAAAAAAGTGATGCGCCCCCCCTCAGCGAGGCGGAAGTCGCCCTGCTTCGCGCCTGGATCGATGCTGGACCCCATTGGCCCGACGAACTGGCGGGCGCCGTGGAAGAAGAGGCGCCCCACTGGTCCCTGTTGCCGCTGGTCAAGCCGGAAGTGCCGGAAGGCGCGGCCCACCCCATCGACGCCTTTATTCGCGCGCGCCTGGAGGAAAAGGGGATTGCCCCTTCCCCGACGGCGGAACGCCGCATCTTGATTCAACGGCTCTACTACGATCTCATCGGACTACCACCCACGCCGGAAGAAGTCGAAGCCTTTTGCGCGGACCCCGATCCCGAGGCCTATGAGCGCCTGGTGGATGGGCTGCTTGCCTCGCCCCGCTACGGCGAGCGTTGGGCCCGGCACTGGCTCGACACGATTCAGTTTGCCGATTCCCATGGCTATGAGCACGATGTCGGCCGGAACAACGCGTGGCCTTTTCGGGACTATGTCATCGAAGCGCTGAACGCGGACCGGCCCTGGGCGCGCTTCATCCGGGAGCAATTGGCGGCGGATTATTTTTACCCCGATGCGCCCGAGCTGACGCCCGCCCTGGGCTACCTGGGGGCAGGGCCCTTTGACCTGAGTACCTACCTCACGGCGGGGGTGACCTTCGATTATCTGGCCCGCGATACCCTCGTTACCCAAACCACCGCCTCCTTCATCAGCAGCACCGCCAGTTGTGCCCGCTGCCACAACCACAAGTTTGACCCTATCCCTCAGACAGACTACTACGCCTTGCAAGCGGTGTTCTCTGGGGTTATCAAGGGCGACCTGTCCTACGACGCGGAACGCGCCGTCAAGCGCGCGCGCACCCGGTGGAATGAGGTTATCGCGGCTGCCGAACGGAAGGACGGGGCGGCCCTGCGCACGCCGGAGCACGGGTCGCTCATCGAGGAATGGTTGGTACAGCGTGGCGGCGGCGCCACGTGGACACCCCTCGTGGCGGATACCTTTCTTTCTGCAGAGGGTGCGACCCTGGCGCAATACCCATCGGGGTTAATCGTCGCCAGCGGGAAGAACCCGGATAAGGACACCTATACGGTGACCACAAGCCCGGTGTTGACGGAAATCACCGCACTGCGCCTGGACGTGCAGACAGACGAGAACTTGCCCATGAAGGGTCCGGGCCGTCAGGACAACGGGAACTTTCACCTCTCAGAACTGGAACTCCAGTATTTTGAGGCCGGGGTGGCCGCGCCGGTCCCGGTGCGGTTCCGCCGGGCGACGGCCGACTTCAATCAGACGGACTGGGGGAGCGAGAAAGCCATTGACGAAAACGGTGGGACGGCGTGGGGCATCCATCCCGCCGTGGGCACGAATCACCATGCCGTCTTCGAGTTAAAGGAGCCGCTGGTGCTCAAGCCGGGTTCGCACCTGGCCATATCGCTCAAGCAGCACCATGGCGATCACCACCTTATCGGCGCGTTCAAGCTGTCCGCGACTGCCGATCCGCCCGAGCACGCGGTGGCATTGTCCACCGAAGTCGAGGCGGCCCTGGCCCTTCCCGCGATCGAACGGACGGATGCCCAGCAGGAGGCTATCGCTATCGCCGTGATGCGCTACGTGGCACAGGCGGGCCTCGAAGCCCTGCCCGAGCAAGCGCGCGTTTACACCGCCGCCGCCGCCGTGGGCATTCCGAATGGCGACAATTCTTTTGCGCCCGCCGCTATCGAAACCCCCAAACCGGTTCACCGCATGGAGCGGGGCGATTTCGACAAGCCCGCCGAGTTGGTAGGGCCGGGGGCCCTTTCGGCACTGGAGTCCCTGCCCGCACGCTTCGCGCTCGAAAACCCGGATGAGGAAGCAGCACGGCGGGCCGCGCTGGCCGACTGGATTGCCCACTCCGACAATGTGTTGACCTGGCGCAGTATCGTGAATCGGGTCTGGCACTATCACTTTGGTCGGGGCATTTGTGATACGCCGAGTGACCTGGGGCGCATGGGGGGCACGCCGTCCCACCCTGAACTCATCGATTGGCTGGCCGTGTGGTTTCGTGATGAGGCGCAGGGCTCACTCAAGGCCCTCCACCGACTTATTGTCACCAGCGAGACCTACCAGCAAGCGTCGCAGCACCGCGATGACGGGGCCGCCATGGATGGGGAGAACAAGTTTCTCTGGCGTCAAAATCGGCACCGCCTCGATGCCGACACCTACCGGGACTACACCGTGAGCGTGGCGGGAACCCTGGACCTCACCATGGGCGGGCCGGGCGTCCAGCATTTCAGTCAGGGGCCTGGCCCCCAGCTTACGCCTACGCTGGATTACGGGGCCTACGATTGGGGCAGCGAAGGCGCGGGTCGCCGGAGTATCTATCGCTACGTGTGGCGGGGTATTGCCGATCCCTTTATGGAGGCCCTGGATTTTCCCGACCTGGGCCTGTTGTCGCCCAAGCGGGGCTTTTCGGTCTCGTCGCTCCAGGCGCTGGCCCTTTACAACAACGAATTCGTGCTCTACCACAGCGAAGCCATGGCGGCGCGATTGTTGGCGGAGGCGGAAAGTGTGGACAAACAGATAGGCCGCGCCACGGCGCTCCTGTGGTATCGTGAACCGAGCGAGGAAGAGCGGGGCTTGTTCCGCGCCTACGTGGAGCGGCACGGTCTGGCGGCTTTTTGTCGGGTGCTGCTGAATAGCAATGAGTATCTTTTTGTGGAGTAAGAAGTTGTTCACCACGAAGGCCACGAAGTGCACGAAGGAAGAAAGAGAAGAAGAGGAACCAATTGGCTCGTTACGACGGTCCCCCGTCGTAATGCATACCATTCCGCTCCCGCGGAATAGAATTGGGCAATTGGCCTCGAGCCGTTGTGACGCACGCACGAACCCGTCAGGACTCGTTGATACTCGCCTTTTGGGGATCGCGCGGCACGACCGATATTTCAATTGTTTCAGGATAGCGGTCAGCGAAGAAGTCTAGACATGGAGAGCAAGAGTCAATGAGCGACAATCCGCAACAACCCCTCCTCGATCGGCGCAATTTTCTCATGAATGTGGGCGGCGGTTTCGCGGGCCTGGCCCTGTCGCAGTTGCTCTCGCGGGAAGCCCAGGCCAAGACGCCCTTCCATCATCCGCCGCGCGTCAATCGGGTCATCCAGCTCTTCATGACGGGGGGTGCGAGCCCCATGGATCTTTTCGACTACAAGCCCGAGCTCGAGCGGCTCCATGGGCAGATGCTGGGACCCAAAGAAAAGCCCGACGGCTTTACGGCCCCTGCCGGTGCCTTGATGAAGAGTCCCTTCGCCTTCAAGCAACATGGCGAGAGTGGTCGCTGGGTCAGTGAGATGTTTCCCGAGCAGGCCAAGCTGGTCGATGAGATGGCCTTCCTCATGGCCATGACCACCAAGACCAATGTGCACGGCCCCGGCACCTACATGATGAACTCGGGCTTTCTTCTCCCGGGCTTTCCCTGTATGGGGGCGTGGATTTCTCACGCTCTGGGAAACATTGCCGATAACCTGCCCTCCTTTGTGGTATTGCCCGATGCGAAGGGGCTGCCTTACAACCAGAAAGGGTGCTTCTCGTCGGGCTTTCTTCCGGCCGTGCACCAGGGCACCGTGATCAATGCGTCGGCACCCCAACCCGTGCCCGACCTTTTTCCGGGTGCCGATTTTGAATTTGCCAATCGGGAAGTAGACCCCTCGGGCCTCGCACTCCTCGATACGATTAATCGTCTTCACGCCTCAGAGCATCCCGGCGACTCGCGCCTTGATGCGCGCATTGCCAGCTATGAACTCGCGGCGAAAATGCAGCTCTCCGCGCCCGAGGCCTTTGACGTCATGCGGGAGCCCGACTATGTGCGCCGTGCCTATGGGATGGAAGAAAAACACACCGAAGATTTCGGGCGGCGCTGTCTCCTGGCCACCCGACTGATTGAACGGGGTGTTCGCTTTGTGCAGGTGTGGAGTGGTCCCCAGGGCGCCGTAGGAAATTGGGACAATCACGGGAGCATCATCGACGAGTTGCCGCCCATGGCTGCAAGCGTGGACAAACCCATCGCCGCCTTGCTTCGCGACTTGAAGTCCCGGGGATTGGATGAAGATACGCTGGTCATCTGGACTACGGAATTCGGGCGCACGCCTTTCGCCCAGGCGGGCACGGGAAGGGACCACAATGGCGGGAGTTTTGTTTCGTGGTTGTGGGGTGCGGGGGTGAAACCGGGCATGACCTACGGTCAGAGTGACGACTGGGGTTATCAGGCCGAATCCGATGAGACCTATTGTTACGACCTTCATGCCACCGTGCTGCACCTGCTGGGCATTGACCACGAAAAACTCACGGTCCGGAAGGACGGCATCGATCGGCGTTTGACCGATGTGCACGGTCACGTCATTCGCGATATCCTCGCTTGAGTGGGTCATTGGCAGGGTAGGGGGAATCTGCTACAGTAAATACATGTGAGCGGGTAGTCCCCGTAAATGATGTGGAGCGAGGCACCTTCCATGTTCAGGCGAATGATACGTTGGGCCCTTGCCCTCACCCTGCTTGGTCCCCTGTTCTTTATGGGGTGTCCCGTGCCGCCGGAGCGTTCGGTGGTTGCGGCCGAGTTGTTGGCTAATTTTTCCACGCTGGATGTCGATAATGACGGTCTGTCCTTTGAGGAGGCGCAGGGCGGGGTGGCCGCCCTGACATCGGCGCTCTTCACCCAACTCGATGGTAATGGGGACGGCCGGCTGACCCGCGAGGAACTGGGTGGTGGGGGTGGTGAAGGTGAAGGTGAAGGTGAAGGCGAGGGCGAGGGCGAGGGCGAGGGCGAGGGCGAGGGCGAGGGCGAGGGCGAGGGCGAGGGCGAGGGCGAGGGCGAGGGCGAGGGCGAGGGCGAGGGCGAGGGGCTTTGGCCGGCTCCACCCAATCGGTATTCCTGGGACGGAAGCTGGGAGCCTGGGGCAGGGGAGTTGCCACCGGAAGGTTTTTTTGACGATATTTATTTCGATGGGCATCTGGTCGGGCTGACGGCCTCGCCGCTGCTACCTCCGGGGGGCTGGGATTTTATAGACCCTATTACGGCGCAGATTTCGGCGCTGGCCTTCTTCTCCGATTTCAGTACACGGGTCGCTACGCTCTTTCTGTTGGAGGATGAGGAAGGGCAACCCTACGGTTGGCGATTCGAGAGCGTGGTGCCCGATGCCATGGTGCTGGATTTCCGTGCGAATCCCTATGACGGGTCTTCCGGTGTAGAGGTGGTGGATGTGGGCTCGGAAGGGGTCATTCAACTCAGCGACCTCTTCGGCACGGGCGACGGCCCGGATATGGTCCGCTATGAACGGGGAAGCACTTCGGACTGGCGGACGGGTAGCGATGGCACCGGGAGCAGCAACGACAACGACTTGGTGATTGGGGGTAGTGAAGCTCAACTCGCGCCCGGGGAAGCGGACGTGACGACTTCCACGGTGCACACGGGGCCGGGCCGTGATTTGGTCTTGATGCGGAATATGGAACGGGCGGCTATTGATCTGGGGAACGGGGCCAACGGGCGAACGGACACGCTCGATCCGGGAGATGGCGACGATATGGCCGTGCTGGGTGGACATTTTCTCGACTGTCGGGTTTATGGCGGACGGGGGGATGATATTTTCATCTGGCACATCGATGAGGCGAATCCGGAAACCGATCTGCTGAAGAATTCCTTCTTTGGTGGCGGGGGATGGACACCGGCGGTTTGGGAAGACACGGGCACCGATCGCTTGGTGCTCGATGTGCCCCTGGATACGGTGGTCTTCAGCTCTACCGACCTGCCCACGCCCG
>JAUIMA010000663.1 GCA_030432675.1 Candidatus Hydrogenedentota bacterium
ATCCACCGAAGGCATCGGCTCGCTCGGTCGTTACTTCATAGGAATTGGTCAGAATAAGGTTCGCCGCAATTTGTTGGGGCGTGGCAAAGTTATAGTCGAGCTTGTTGATGGCCCGGATGCCGCCGTCACCGGTCACAAAATTGGTGTTGCGATCGCTGCTGTAGGCCGACACGCTATGGCGCATGTAGCCATAGGTCGCATCACCAATGAGGGGCGCATCGAGGAGATCCAGCGTATCGCGGAGTTGCAGATCGCCCAGCTCGCCGCGCTCGTTGAAGATGCCGTTATCGTTGTTGTCGATACCATCCACAAAGCCCGTAATGTTGTAGGGGTTTCGATCTTCCGCCACCAGGTTGGGCAGGGGACGGTAACGCTGCAGTTCGCTCGGGTCGTCGAGCCCTTCCCAGGCACCCAACTCGGCGTAGTAGGCATCAAAGAGCGGGTCGTCCAGGGGCGGCAGGCGCAGGCCTTCGTCCACGAGGCCATCGCCGTCATTGTCCCGTCCGTCGAGGGCCGCCAACAGGATGTTGGCGTTATCGTCCACCCGGCCATAACCGGGGTAGGCCACGTCTTCGGCGTAGGTCAAGGTTAAGAGGCCGTCGTTTTGGGGATAACCCGTGAGCTGCTGGGCCATGGCATCGGCGCGCGCAATGCCCACGTCGGGAAGAATGCGGGTTTCCAGCTCGGCCGTGGTGTTGCCTTCACCGAGGGAACGCTGGCGTCCCACGATGGGTTCGTAGGTGTGGGCTCCGGCCACGTTCATGTTTATCTTGCTGGCTTCATCGCGCACCGTGATGGCCGCGCGACCGGCCAACTCACACACGGGCTCGCCGGAGTGGGTGATGCGGATAATACTGCTAAGGGTCGTTAAATAGTCGATAACCACCGGTCCAGCGGACGGATCTACAGGTGATTCATAGTACTCGCTGCTCGATGGGAAGAAATCGATCAGACCAACGAAGGTGGCGTCGAGATTAATTTCCTCATACGACTTCAGTCGAGCGGTACCGAAAAGGTCTATGTCCCCAGGGTACCAATTACCCACGTGGCGCCAGGCATTGTAGTGGGCATTGCCTTCGGGCGCGTTACTGTTGAGGGTGGTTTGCTCGAGGCTGCGAATGATGGTACCGCCGGCACCATTAGGGATACCGGTATCTTCAAAGCCGGTGAACTGGAAGGGCGGAAGGGGCGGCGAGGTTCGGGGATTGGTATTGGGCCCCACGTAGGCATAGACATGATAGTCGTTGGCCAGCATGTCGTAGTCGTTGTCGATTACATCTACGTTTGCCGACGTCAGCGTTATAGGGGGCAATGCGTTACCGTTCTCGTCGGTAATATTGACAATGATGTCGTTTGGCAGGGTAACCGTCAGGGGCACCAGATTTCCCGTCGCGCCATTGGGCACTAAATCGGGCACAATGCCGTCGGCATTCAAATCCACGGGAATAGTCAGGCCTGGCAACGGGGTCGTGAGGAAATAGTCTTGCTCATCCGCTTCGTCCACCAAGCCATCGCCATCGTTGTCGAGACCATCGGCACCCCCAAAGTAGACGAAGGTCGCTGTCTCCATCTGTTCGTCGATATCGCCAAAACCGGGCTCATCGGCCAACACGGCCTGCACACTGCCGGGCAGGCTGCCACCGTCATCGTCAAAGCCATCGTCCTGCACCTCGTCGACCATCCCGTTCAAATTGTTGTCGATAAAATCGTCGTCAATGCGGTTGCCTGTGTTCTCATCGATATCACCGCCACTGAAGTACAGTTCCCGCGCGATGGGAATCCAGATGGCATCGCGTAACCCATCGCCGTCGTTGTCCACGTCGGTCCAGGTATTGATCCATTCCAGGGGATAGCGCTCGGCGTTGAAGCCGTCGGTGCCGGAGACCCCGTAGAAAGCGGGCGTCACAAAGGGCGGACGGTCGGCTGCGGTGAGGTCAAATATGCTGTTATAGACCAATCCCGTGCCATCATCCAACACCGGCGCATAGGCCACCGGAATGCCCGATCCTTCAAAACGGGGGATATAGAGCCAAGGCGCGGAGCGGGCACCGGAAAACATGGTCTCGACCGCCCCGTCGCCAAACCGAATCGCGGGCATGGCGCTCATAAGGGGCTGAGGAATGCCACCACTCTGGAGGGGCAGGGGGTTGACGCCATTGGGTTTCCACAGGGCCCACTCTTTACCAACGGCCCAGCGGCCATCAAACTTCGTAAACAGGGCATGGTCGAGGGAGGTGGCCTCGGGGTGGAGGGAGAAGTTCCGGTTGATTTCCGCCATGGCAATGGCCAGGGCCGAATCCACGAGCAAATCGGCCTGCACGCGATTCTTCACGTTGGTGGCGTTTTCCACTTCCTGGCGACTGATGGCGTAAAAGGTCAGGGCGACGGCCAGCAGGATCGTCATAATGGCAATGGCGATCACGAGCGCTGCACCGCGCTCCGGATTTCGGCGGCCACCGGCTACAATCTGTTTCCTGTTGTTCATTGCTACTTCACCTTTAGCTGGCCGCTATCCGTGCGGCCCCTTCCCAAGACGGGAACCCGAACCCACTGCTCGAATTCCAACCGCGCGCGGGATCCATCCCGCCCGTATCTTGTCTCTCTCCAGGTCTAACGACCCGTGTCTGTGCCGGTTACCGAAGCACAGCCACTACATGGCCTGACCGGGGCTCTTTGCAATAACGGTGCTCGGAATACGACCCGTGGCCGCCGGCACCTGAATACCCTGCACGAAACGACGGCGGAACACCGGCGCACCCGGGCGGGTCTGGGAACGGGTCACCCAAAGCTCCAGCGTCACCACCTTGGGCAAACGGGGCAGGAGGGGCGAACCCATATTGGCGCGGGAACTCCGCGTGGCCGAAAGCTGATTCTCCGCCAGCGTATTGTCGGCATCAATGACCAGGTCATTGGCCACATTACCCGTCTTCAACATGGTGGGCA
>JAUIMA010000664.1 GCA_030432675.1 Candidatus Hydrogenedentota bacterium
CGGTGGTGAAAAGAAGCGGAACGAAATTCTCCAGCTCGCCATCATGGAGCCCCGGCTCGCCATCCTCGATGAAACGGACTCCGGCCTCGATATCGACGCCCTCCGCATCGTTTCGGAAGGGGTGAACAAGCTGCGCACGGCCAACCGCGCCTTCATCGTGGTCACCCACTACCAGCGCCTTCTTGAACACATCGTCCCGGATTTCGTGCACGTGCTCTACAAGGGCCGTATCGTGAAGTCGGGCGGCAAGGAACTGGCCCTCGAACTGGAAGACAAAGGCTACGACTGGCTTCGGGAAGAAGAAGAGGCGGTCGCAACCTGATTCGCAGGCCCCTGCCCCCGGGCACGGCCTCACCCGTAATCTGGTTGAGTTTTTTCGTAAAGCAGATGTCGCGGAGCAGTCCTCCGTGTACACCGCTGGAGCATAGCATGTCAGAAGCTACCGCATTAAAACCCCAAGAGCGCTACCTCGCGGACCTTGCGCAGCAGGATGGAAACGGCCACGCCACGTGGTTGCGTGATATCCATGCTGCGGGCAAAACTGCGCTGGAAGCGACGACTTTTCCCCATAGCAAGATGGAAGAATGGCGTCACACGAATATTGGCCCCATCACCAACACGCACTATGGCCGCCCCCAACCGCTCAGCGACAACACGCTGACGGCGTCGACCCTGGCGGGTGTGGGCTTCGCCGATGCGGGCTGGATCGAACTCGTTTTCGTGGATGGCCAGTTCAGCAGTGCCCTCTCTCAGGTCCCTGCCCTGCCCGATGGCGTTGTCGTCGGCGGATTGCTGGCGAACCAGGATTCGGAAGCGCTGCAGCAGCACACCCACAAGATCGCGCAGAACCGCAACGCCTACACGGCGCTGAACACGGCCTTCCTGCAGGACGGCGCCTTCGTCTATGTCCCCCGGAAAGTGGTGGTGGAAACACCTATCCACTTGCTCTTTGTCAGCACCACCGGTCTCTCCGGTGCCGCGGCCCACGTGCGTAATGTCATCGCCCTGGAAGAGAGCAGTGCGGCCACCGTCACGACCTCGTATGTGGGGCTCGACGCCGGCACCGACTACCTGAACAACGTGGTGGAAGAAATCTATGTGGGGGCCAACGCCCAATTGACGACCTACAAGACCGTCAAAGAAGGCGCGGCGGGCAACCACCTGGCGACTTCTGAAGTCCTGCAGGACCGGGACAGTCGCCTTACGGCCCTCGTGGTCAGCCAGGAAGGTAAGGTCACCCGTAATCAAAGCTGTGTGAAATTCGCTGCGGAAGGCGCCGAGTGCGCATTACATGGCTTATATCTGAATGATGGCGCACGATTGATTGACAACGTGCTGAACATCCACCATGCCGCGCCCCACTGCAACAGCCGCATTGCCTATAAGGGCATTCTTGACGGCAAGAGCAAGACGGTCTTTACCGGCAAGGTGAATGTGGACCAGATCGCCCAGCAGACCGACTCGGACCAGCTGAGCAACAACCTGCTCCTTTCCGATGATGCCACGCTGGACACGAAACCCCAGTTGGAAATCTATGCGGACGATGTGAAGTGTACCCACGGTGCCACCGTCGGCTCCCACCCGGACGAGATTATCTTCTACTTCCGGAGCCGGGGCATTGACGAAGCAACCGCCCGGGGCATGTTGACCTTTGGCTTCGCCGATGAAGTCATCAGCGAAATTGAGGCCGACGCCCTGCGCGATCGCCTGGAAGCGTATATCTTCGACAAATACAGTCCGAAACAATAGGGTGTATTATGGCTCCCCTCACGGCAGATAAAGCAACTGAGAAACTCGACGTGCTCCGTCGGGAATTGGACGTGGATGCGATCCGCGAAGACTTTCCCATACTTGGTCTCGAGCGCAATGGGAAGCCCCTCGTCTATCTGGACAACGCGGCCACGTCTCAGACGCCGCGGCAGGTGGTGGACGCCATTTCGGATTATTATTTCACGAAAAATGCAAACGTCCACCGGGGGGTGCACCATCTGAGCCAGGTGGCCACCGATGTGTATGAGGCGGCCCGTAACAAGATCGCCCAGTTTATCGGTGCCCATGTAGGCTGTGAGATCATCTTCACCAAAGGCACGACCGAGGCCATCAATCTCGTGGCCCAGACCTATGGGCGCAAGCACATCGGCGCGGGTGATGAAATCCTAATCTCCTATATGGAGCATCACTCCAACATTGTGCCGTGGCAGATGCTCTGCGAAGAGACGGGCGCCACCCTCAAAGTCGTCCCCATCAATGATGATGGCGAGATGATCATGGAGGAGTTTGATGCCCTGCTCTCGGAGAAGACCAAGCTCGTCTCTGTGGTGCACGTGTCGAATGCCCTGGGCACGATAAACCCCATTGAAACCATCATTGAGAAATCTCATGCCATGGGCGTGCCGGTCTTACTCGACGGCGCCCAGAGCACGCCCCATATGCCCATCGATGTGAAGGCGCTGGATGTCGATTTTTATGCCTGCTCGGCCCATAAGATGTATGGCCCCACGGGTATGGGCATTCTCTATGGCAAGGCGACCCTCCTGGAGGAGATGCCCCCCTTCCATGGCGGCGGCGACATGATCCTTTCGGTGACCTTTGAGAAGACGGTCTTTAACACCCTGCCCTATAAGTTTGAAGCGGGCACCCCCCACATCGCGGGTGTGGTCGCCCTGGGTGCCACGGTGGATTACCTCAACACCATCGGCATGGATAAGATTGCGGCTTATGAAGCGGCCCTCCTCGACTATGGTACCCAGGCCCTGGAACAGGTCGAAGGCGTTCAGCTCATTGGCACGGCGAAAAAGAAGGCCGGGGTGCTTTCCTTCACCATGGAACACGCCCACCCCCACGACATCGGCCAGATTCTGGACGACCACGGGGTCGCCATCCGTACGGGGCACCATTGCGCCCAGCCGGTCATGCAACGTTATGGCGTGGCGGCGACGGCAC